>VGFD01000125.1 GCA_016868975.1 Armatimonadota bacterium
GAGGCCTATCTGGAACGACAAGTTCTTCAAGTTCATGACTGAGATCGACGCTCACCCCGAGGCGTGCTGGCCGGCATCAGGCAACCAGAAGGGCAGCGTAGAGAACCTCGTGGGCTGGGTCAAGGACAATTTCTTGAAGGCTCGCAAGTTCCTCGACGACGCAGATCTAGGCGAACAGTGCCGCGCCTGGCTGGTGAAGGGTAACGGCTCTGTCTCCCAGGCTCACGGGGCAATTCCGATCGAGGTTCTCTGCAAGGAGCAGGCCAAGTTCACGCGACTCATCGACACGGCGGAGACGTACGGGATCCCGCACCTGGTAGAGGCGGGCCCGGACATGCTCGTGCACATCGACAGCAACCGCTACATGGTGCCTGACCGATACGTGGGACGTTCGCTGCTGGCCCGCGTCCGACAGTTGCGGATCGACTTCTACGACGGCGACTGTCAGGTCGCGACATACCAGCGACGGCTGCGCAAGCAGTTCCGCCCGATTCAGAACCCTGAATATTGCGAGACGGTGCTCGCGGCCAAGCCGCGGGCACGCATCATGCTCTATCGGGATCACCTGATGGAGCAGGATCCAAGTCTTGCCGCGTTCATCGCCGAGGTCTGCCGGCGGCATCCCGGCACCGAGGCTTTCGGACCACACGTCCTGGCTATTTATCAGCTCTGGAAGGAGCACCACGGAGAAAACACGCCCGAGAGCCGGGCACACTTCGAGAAACTGAAGACGCTCCTGAAGGAGGCTGACGGCGGCGCAGATCAAGTCATCAGGGCACTCAAGCACCGACATGACCGTGTCAGGGGGAACCGACGGAAGCGTATTGCCACGGAACTCACCTACTTCCGACGCCAGCATTCCAGAATGGATTACGCACGTTACCTTCGCGAGGGACTGCCAATCGCGAGCGGCGTCATGGAAGCCGCCTGCAAGACGCTCGCCACCCAAAGATTGAAACGCTCTGGTATGGTATGGGCAACGGCCGGCGGGCAAGGAGTCTTGACGCTGCGTAGCCTCATTCAGAGCAACAGATGGAAGAGTGGATGGAGGCTGCTTTCCGACAGCTACCGGAAGGACGTGAAGGAGGCGGCGTGCTCAGTTTGAGACGAGCACCCATTTCGATTCACCCCACGGTCGGTCTTGATTTCTCCTGGCGGCTCGCGGTGAGGCGGCAGCCTCTGTCTAGAACTAGAGTTGAAAAACTCTGCCTTGATTGTATCACCCCCCAGGTGTAGCTCCTATCCGGCTTGTGTCCTACCGGAGGGGGCAGTTGGAACTACTCCCAGGCAACGAAGCCTGCTACCAAAGACCGAGTCTCGAATGTAGCCTTGACATTGAGTCGCAATGTGCTATATAATGAAGTCACCAAAATACTATACAATGAACTCAGTCTAAAGATTGGAGGTGCAAACAACAATGCTTCACGTTCGCTTCGAGGGTAGCTCGTTTGACGTTTCCGAGGACGTGCTGCGGCTGCGCAACACCTCCGACGCCGAGATCTTCGCCCGCCTGGCCCGCCACCTGGACGTGGCCGAGGGCGCTTTCAAGAACTACGTGATTGACCGTCGCCCGAGCGGCGAGGTCGTGGTCCGCCCGGAGGCGGTGTACGGCTGAGGCCTGGCCGGGCCGGGACGGCCAGGCTGTTCAAGAATTCTATATTTTGCGAATCAATCGGTCTTCGCGCCCCAACGCGTAAAGCTTACACACTTTCCTTGTAAGGACGAGGTCGTGGGTTCGAGTCCCGCCGGCCTGATCATCAGGCCGTAGCTCAATGGTTAGAGCGCGTTTGTGAAATGGCTTTCCCAACTTGCGCGAGGACGATGATTCGCAAATTATTTTGCTCCGCGACGCCACGTGGGAAGCATACACACGACTGCTAATCGATGGAAGTAATTGGCTTCTCAGACTTGCGCGGAGCAATTTAATTACGCCGTGGTATCCCAATACTGGCAGAGGAAGCCGGTTCAGACTCGGCTCGTTGGGGGTTCGAATCCCTCTCACGGTACCAATACGCCGTCGGTCCGCAACCCGACTCTGGAAGCATACAAACGGTATCCGCTTTCCCACGGAGGGCGGCAGGTTCGAACCCTGCTCTTGCTTCCCCAACTTGTGCGGCTCGGCGGCTTTTCTTCAGGCACGGGTCGGCACAGCCGACGCCACCCTCGTTCTCAACGGCCTGCTTGGCGGCCTGTTTCCATGGGTGTTGCCGCCCGTCTTCCAGGAAGGGACCGTCCGCGCCCGGGCGAACCCTGGCCCGAGGAGGAACGCCACGATGACCGAACAAGACGTCCGTCTGGAACTGCTCAACAGCCTGCTTACCACGCCCCATCGCAAGCTGGAGGCGGTCGCTGAGACACATGCCCGCGCCAAGACGCGCGACGCCGTTTTCTACGGCCACCTCGCCGTGTGGTACCAGCGCAACGGAGACGTCCGCGATCACAAGGAAGTGTTCGTCGCCAACTTACTGGCCAGCGACACGGACGGACACCGCGAGGCCGGCTTCGTCCTTCTCCAAGATCTCCCGCCGTACCAGGTGGCCCGCGTGGTGGATTTCATGAAGCGCTCGCTGGGCAAGCTTCCCCGCTCAGCGCGCACCGCTGTCACCCGCTACCTGCGCCATCGCGAGGCCGACCCCAGGCGCTTCGATCGCGCCGCGCTGCGGGCGAAAAAAGCCATGAAGCACCTGTACGCGACGCTGCACGTCAAGCCGAGCGAGTACGCGGACGCGGTATTGTTCAAGGACAATCCTCCCGAAGGGTGCCTGGCGTGGATGGTGAAGCGGCTTGCGCAGACCGAGTCCACCGCCGATCAGGCCGTGCTCATCGCGGATTATCGCATTCCCTACAGCATCGCCATCGGCGCCGTGCGGCGGCTCTCGCCCGCGGTGCTGGCCGCCCTGGTCGGGGTCATGACGCCCCAGGAGGTCATCAACCAGATGGCCTCGCTGAAAACGCGCGGCGCCATGGAGCACCCGGAAGTCCGCAAGCTTATCGAGGAGAAATTGAAAGCCGCGGAAACTGACACGCGCGTCTCGGCGCTAAAGCTCACGGTGGCCATCGACGCCGCCGACGTCGACGAGGAAACCGCCGAAAAAATGCGCCGCGTGGCCGACCAGCAAATTCGTCGCCGCGACAGGATCCGCCGCCCGACGGCCGTGCTGGTCGACAAGTCGGGCTCCATGGAGGTCGCCATCGAAGTAGGCAAGCGCCTGTCCGCCATGATTTCCGCCATCGCCGAGACCACCCCGGTGGTGTACGCCTTTGACACGATGCCGATGGAAATCAATGCGACCGGCCCGGACCTGAGCCACTGGGAGAAAGCCTTCAAGCCGATCCGCGCGGACGGCGGGACCAGCCTCGGCTGCCCGCTGGAAGCGATGCGGCGCCGCAAGCAAAAGGTCGAGCAGGTCGTGGTGATCACCGATGAGGGCGAAAATACCGCGCCTTATTTTGTGGAGGCGCTGAAAGCGTACGCCGCTGAACTGGGCATGCCGAGCGTCGTCATCCTGAAAGTCGGCGCTGCCTGCAACCTCACGGAGGACGCGCTGCGCCAGCAGCGAATTGCCTTCGACACCTTCCGTTTCGAGGGGGATTATTACAGCCTGCCCAACTTCATCCCCATGCTGACCCGGCCGTCGCGTCTGGAAATGCTCATGGAAATTCTTGAGACGCCGCTGCCGGTCCGAGAAACCGCGCCCGCATGACCGATCCCCGCAAGATCGTGGCTGATCTCGCGGCGCGCGAGCGTGCCCTGCAGGGCGCAGAATTTCTGGCGCCGCGCGTGCGGGGCGGCCAGGTGACCACCCGCGTGCAGGGGCTGGCGTACACGTTTTCCCTGGAAAACCGGGATTTCGAGGGGTGGGGAATCTTCCAGCCCATCGACGAGGCGCGCGTGCGGCTGGTGTCCGAAGCGGGGCTCGCCGAAGTGGCCTCCTACCTGGGGCTGTTTCCCGCGATTCGTTTTTTTCTCGCCGATCATCTGGAGGGTGCCACCTGGCTCGCGTACCCGGTGAACGAGTCCGACGCGCGGCAGCGGCTGGGCGCCGTAAAGCCGCTGCCGGTCCACCTGGTGACCGACGGCGCGCGGTTTGAGCGCATCGTCGCCCGCTGGGACGGCCGCGCCCTGTGGTTCGAGGAGCTTGATCGCCGCGCCGATCCCCGCGACGTGGAGCGCTGTCGCGAAGCCATCGGAGAGGGCGCCCGCGCCGAGGAGCTCGCCTGGCCCGGCCTCACGCCCGAGCTGCGGGCCACCTACAGCATCGCGGTGCAGCGCACCCCGCGGGCCATCGCACAAACGCGCGACCGCGTCCGTCTGGAGCGCGCCCTGCAGCGGGGAGGCGGGCAGCTCCAACTGCATCACGAGCACGGCGACTACTGGACCGTGGAGTGGAGCACCGCGGACGGCGAGCGGCACGTCTCGGCCATTTCCAAGTCCGACCTCACGGTCGTCAGCGCAGGCATCTGCCTGGCCGGCGGGGACCGCGCCTTCGATCTGCAATCGCTGGTGGGCGTGGTGGAGGGTCGGTATGACTGAGCCGTTCTTTTACCACGAGCGCATCGCGCGCGGTGCCGACACGCTGGCTCGCCTGCGCGACCTCCCCATCACGGTGTGCGGCGCCGGGGCGGTCGGCGCGAATCTCACGGAGAGCCTCGCCCGCGTCGGCTGCGCGCGCCTGAAGGTCATCGATCGCGACCGCGTTGAGGAGCGCAACCTGTCCACCCAGCCCTGGCAGCGCGGCGACGTGGGGGCGCAGAAGGCGCGCATCCTGGGCAACACGCTGTTTCGCGCGCTGCGCGTGGAAGTCGTCGCCGTCGTCGATGAGCTGTCGTCAGGGAACGTCGCGCGCCTGCTGGCCGGCAGCGGACTGGTGGTGGACGCGTTCGACAACAGCGCGGCGCGGCGCGCCGTACACGAGCACTGCGCCGCCGCGGACGTCCCCTGCCTGCACGTTGGGCTGGCGGCGGACTACGCGGAAGTGGCCTGGAACGAGGTCTACCGGGTGCCGTCGGACGCGCAGGACGACGTCTGCGACTATCCTCTGACGCGCAGCCTCGTGCTGCTGGCGGTCGCGGTGGCCAGCGAGGCGGTCGTGGCCTTCGCCGCACGCGGGGAGCGGGTTTCCCGGGCCATCACCCTCAACGACCTGGCCATCGGCTCATACTAGCGGGAGATTTTTTCAGAATCTACAACCTGCGGATTACCGACATCGCGGCCGTCTCCTGGTAGAACAGTCTCCAACAGGGGAAACTTCGGGGAGGATCGATGGCCGTCAGCGGAGCCTACTCTATCAACCCCGAGTTTTCGGACCACCTCAACAGCCTTGCCGGCAATTCTCAACACCGCGCCTGCGCGTCGCGTCTCGCCGCGGGCCAGCAGGTCTCGGTCGACGCCGCCGACCACACCATGGCGCCGGTCATCTGGCCGCGCGACAAAATGGTGTTTGGCTTCCCCGACGTGAACGCCATTGAGCCCGGCGAGATCGTGCTCTTCCGCCACGACGACAGGCTGGTGGCGCGCCGCGTGGTCCGCAAGGAGATTCGCGCCCGCGAGGACGTGTTCGTGACCCGCTGCGAGTCCGGCGAGCGCCAGGACGTGACCGTCGACGCAACCCAGGTACTCGGGCGCCTGCTCTTTCTGGAGCGCGGCCCTCTACGCATCCCGGCCTCCGAGCTGCTGCCCGGCTGGGTGACCCGCCTTACGACCGGGGTCACCGAGCGCCTCGGCCGCTGGTTCCGCGGCGCGTAGAGGAACCGCCCTTTCAGGGCAGTAATCCCTCGGCGTGGCGGCCCGCATTCTCATCGCGTTCCTGGTCTTCTTCGCGGCCGCGCCGCTCCCGGCGCGCGCCTGCTCCGTCCACGCGGCGGCTGGCTGCTGCTGCCCAGAAGAGAAATGCGACTGCACCTCCGCCATGGAGTGCGACGTGCGCCCGCCGCCGTCCGTCCCGAGCACGTTGGCGGAGAAATCCGCCGCGCCGCGCGCGTCCCATTTGCTGACCGGTGAATTTCTTCCCGCGCGCCCACCGCTGTCCCATCGATTGGGGATAAGCACGGACGCGCCGCTTCTCGCGCCACTCACGCCGCCTTTGCGCCAACCTCCTCGCGCCCGCGCCTGAACACGCGTCGCAAAAACTGAGGAGGTACTTTCCCTTGATGCGCAAGCGCTTGCTTGTTGTTCTATTCATTTTGTCACTGCTGACCGACCCGGCTTTTTCCAGCTGCGGCGTCGGCGTCTGCACGGTAAACACCGAGCAGGAAATTCAGGGATGGCAGGACGGCCTGGTCACCCGCGCCGACCTGCGCTACGAAAACTACTCCACCGACCAGCCCCGCTTCGGAACCCGCGCCGTCTCGGTGGGACAGATCCGCCGCCACCACGACGAGATCAGCACCCTCAACCAGAACATCTGGCTGAGGGCGGACGTGGCCACCAGCCGCAACTGGGGGTTCAGCATCCAGACGCCGTTCATTGCAGAGCGGAATCACGCGCACGTCCACAATCATCGCGGCACGCAGTACCTGGACACCTGGAATCTGGGCGGGTTGGGCGACATCCGCGTGCTGGGACGCTGGCAGGACGATCTCGATCCGAAATCGCGCAGTTTCACGGGTGCGAAATTCGGCTTCAAGCTGCCCACCGGCAGCACCAGCGAGAAAAATGGGTTGGGGCTGGAGGCCGAGCGCACCCTGCAACCGGGAACCGGCAGCCTGGATGTGATCCTGGGCGGATATTTCAACCAGGCGGTGGGCAACGGCAACGGCTGGTTCGCCTCGGTCATGGTGCAGCAACCGCTGCTGCTGCGCGATAATTACCAGCCGGGCAACGCGCTGTACGTGGACCTCGGCTACCGTAAGAAAATCGACAACCGCTGGAGTGCCTTCCTGCAGGGCAACTTCCTGCTCCAGGGCCAGGACCAGGGCGCCAACGCGGAGCCACAGACCGGGGGAACCTATTTTTCGCTCACCCCGGGCCTGCAGTACAATTTCTCAAAGGACGTGCAGATGTATTGCTTCGTGTCGGTTCCCGTGTATCAGGCGGTGAACGACGTGCAGCTCACCAAGGGCTACGCGGTGACGGCGGGGTTCAATATCCGCATCTAGCTCGGGCCCGCGCTGCCGATCAAGGTGGCGGGGGCACGCACGCGCCCGCCATCACGCGCACTTTCCGCTACCCGAACAGAGACAGCAGCGCGGTGATGTCGCTCCGCTCCAGCGTGCGCAGGTGCAGGTCGTTGCTGGGCGTGGCGTCGGCGGACATGGTGGAGTCCGGGTCGTCGAGGTGTCCGACTCCCAGGGTGTGCATCAACTCGTGCGTCAGGATCCCCTGGATGTCGAACGTCTGCTGCTCGGTCGCGCCTTCGTCCGCGGTGCTGAACCGCCGGCGCGGGTTGAACAGGACGTCGGGGGCGGCCCGGTTGATTGAAGTCGTGCCGACCGTCGGATCGATCAGCGTGCGGCCGGCGGCGCGGTTGATCTCTTCGATGGCGCCGCTGATGGCCGCGCGGACCTCCTCCGCGCTGGAGTCCACGATATTGACGGCAGACAGGCTGTTCTCGTCAAGAGAAAAGGCGATGACCGGCGGAGAGGCGGGGGCGGGGCTCGCGCCTGGCGTGGTGGGTGCAACCTCCACGGTGGGCGCAGCCGCGGGTGTGCTGGGCGCAGCAACGTCCACGGTGGGTGTGCTGGGCGCAGCAACGGGGCGCGTGGGGGTGGCCGACGCGGTGGGCGTGCCGGGCGCAGTCGGCATGAGACTGGCCGCCCGCGGCGTCGTTCCGCGAGGCAGCGGCACGATGAGCCCCGTCGGGCGAGTCGGGTTCGTGTCAGTCAGTCGCGGAATTCTGCTTGACAGCGGCTGCCCGGGGGCCGGAAGGTTGCGTGAGGTCACGCGCATGCCGCGGATGAAGGCCTCGTCCTGCCGCACCGGCACGCGCTCGCGCGGCGTCGTCGGGACGGTCGTCGGCGGGGACGGCCTGGTCGGCGTGACCGGGGCGGGCGGGCGCGTGGTCGCGTGCGTGACTCGCAGCATTTCTCGGTGCCTCTCTGTATGAACGCTTCGAGCGTAGCATTCCGGGCCCCGAGCCTGGAATGGTTCCTCCCATCCCGAACCACTCAGACCATGGTTTGAATTGGCGGATCGTTCAATCAGGTGGCAACGGCTTGCGCGGCCAGCGGGTTCGGCGTTGGCTCGGCGATTTTCACCAGCGTGTTTTTATCCGTGTGATGGAACGGCGCGCCCTTGATCATCATGACGGTTTCCTCGTCGTACGACCACGTGCCGTCCGCGTTGAGCGTGACCTTCATGCGGAACGACACCGTGCGGAACGCGTGCTGCAAGAATGGCGCGGAGCGGATGTCGTCCTCGCTGGCCGCCACCTCGAATTCGGTGTCGGTCGCCTTTGCCTTGCCGTACGCGATGACCACCTGCGCGCGGGGAATGGTCAGCGTGTGGATCACCGTCTCGGTGGCCGGCTCCCACAGCCAGTAGCCGACCTGGTCGTGATAGGTCTTCACCTGCTCGGGCTTGGTGATGTGCGCGTGGTAGCGGAGCCCGTAATAAAGCTGGGGACCGTTGGTCTGCGGATCGATGGGCTGCAGTTCCAGCCGCTCCACGTAGGCCTGCTGCCGCGGCCCGTCCGCCTTGGGCTTGACGTCCAGCCCGCTGGTTCCTCTCCAGATCCCCGCCAGGGCGCGCAGGGGACCCAGGCAATTCAGGGTGTTCACGTCCAGGTTGGACGGCTCGGTGTAAATGTCGGTCGGAAAGTCCATGCGCGGAGGTTGGCGCGGCCTCCACGGTTCTCCTCCAATCGACAATGGCTCGCCCCGAAGGGGTTTCACGCGAACATCAAGGCCATCGACTTCTCTGGATGAGCGTGCTCAAACCGGCCGGCCGGTTTGACTTTCATGGAAAGATGGCGCTATCATATACGTGTACAATAAACCACGTGGATGGTGTGCCCCCATGTCCCTGCGACTCCCGGTCCGCGCCCGCCTTCCCGAGCCTGAGGCGGCTCCCGCCTGGGGCTACGCCCAGCTCGCCGGCCGCCTCGCCGAGTTGTCCGCCGCGGCTGACTCGGCGGTGCTCACGCTGGCCTTCTCCCTGGCGCTCGACGCCCAGCGCGACGCCGAGCCGGTCGCCTGGATCACCTCACCGAAAGGGGCGTTCTTCCCACCGGACGCGGCCCAGGCGGGGATTGACCTGGGCGCCTTCGTGGTGGTGCGCGTCCCCGACCTGCTGGGGATGGCGCGGGCCGCCGACCAGCTCGTGCGCAGCGGCGGCTTCGGGCTGGTGATCCTTGATCTGATCTCGTTGACCGACGTCAGGCGGCCGCAGCTCTCCACCGCTTCCCAGACGCGGCTGGCCGGGCTGGCCCAGAAGCACGCCGCCGCCGTCCTGGTGCTCACCGAAAAATCCGCGGAGTCGCCGTCGCAGGGCTCGCTGGTTTCCTTGCGCGCGGAGGCGCGACGTACTCAGTGGGGCCCCTGCCTGGTGGAAGTGCGCGTGCTCAAGGACAAGCGCCGTGGGCCCGGCCAGATCCACGTGGAGGCGTGCCATGCCCCGCCTGGCCTGCATTGACATCCCCGCGTTCCCGCTGCAGATGCTCTTGCACGAGCATGCGGAGTGGAAGGCGCACCCGGCCGCCGTGGTCGCCGAGGATCGCCCGCAGGCGGTGGTCCTCTGGACCAACGAGCGGGCGCGCCGCCAGGGCGTGCTGCGCGGGCACCGCTACGCCGCGGCCCTCTCGCTGGCCGCCCAGTTGCGCGCCGGGGTGGTTGCCCCCGAGCGCATCGCGCGCCGCGTCGCGGAAGTCACCGACCGCCTGCGCCCGCACGCGCCCGAGATCGAGGCCCACCGAGAAAGCCCCGGCGTCTTCTGGCTCAACGTCGAGGGTCTCGAAGAAGTGTACACCTCCCATGCCGCGTGGGCCGCCGCGGTGTGCGCGGATCTCGCCACGGAGGGCTTTGGGGCGTCCGTCGCGGTCGGCTTTACGCGCTTCGGCACCTACGCGGTGGCGCGCGGAAAACGCGGCGTCACGATATTTTCCAGCGAGGGCGAGGAAGCCGCCGCGGCCGGCCGCATCTCCCTGGCCCGCCTGGACGTTGACCCCGCGCTGCGCGACGCGCTCGATCGCCTGGGCGTGCGCACCGTGGAGGCATTCTTGAAATTGCCGGCCAGCGGCTTGCGCGAGCGCTTCGGCATCGAAGCGTGGAGATTGCACCAGCTGGCGGCCGGTGCCGCGTTCGCCCCGCTCCAGCCGGATCCGCCGCGCCCGCCGCTGCGCCAGCACGCCATCCTGGATTTTCCGGAGGGCAGCGTCGAGGGATTGCTGTTTCTCACCAAGCGGCTGCTCGATCCGTCAATTGAAATGATGGCGGCGCGCGGGCAGGCGCTCCGCGAGATTATTTTGCGGATGCTCTTTGAAGACGGGCCCGAGCCGCGCGAGGAGCGCATCCGCCCGGCCGCGCCAACCCTGGACGTGGTGCAGATCCTGGGGTTGGTGCGGCTGCGCCTGGAAGCGCTCCAGATGCCGGCCCCGGTCGAGGAATTGACGGTCACCGCGGAAACCGCGCCGGCTACCCGCGAACAATTATTACTGTTCGCGTCCAAGCCGCGGCGCGATCTGGAGGCGGCCTCGCGCGCCCTGGCCCGCCTGCGCGCGGAATTCGGGGATGCCGCGGTGATGCGCGTTCAACTGGCCGACGGGCACCTTCCCGCGGGGCGTTTCCGCTGGGAGCCGCTGGAGCGCCTGGAACGGACGCCGGTTCCGCGGCCACCGCCGGAAATGCCGCTGGTCCGCCGCTTTTTCGCGCCGCCGGTGCAACTGCACTCCCCTCCCCCCCGCCTGCACGACGACGGCTGGCTGCTGGGCGGTCTGGAATATGGCCCGGTGACGCGTCTGCACGGCCCCTACGTGATTTCGGGACGGTGGTGGAGCGGCGCCATCCACCGCGATTATTACTACGCGGAAATGCAGCGCGGCGAGGTATTGTGGGTATTTTACGATCGCCACCGCCGCCGCTGTTTTCTGGAAGGGCGCGTGGAATGACCTACGTTCCCCTGTGGTGCAAAACCAACGGCTCGTTCCTGGAAGGCGCCAGCCACCCCGAAGAAATGGTCGAGGAGGCGCACCTGCTGGGCCTGCACACGCTGGCTGTCACCGACCGCGACGGCGTGTACGGCATCGTGCGCGCGCACTTGAAAGCACAGGAATTGGGGATGCGCCTGCTGGTGGGCGCTCAGGTCACCGTTGACGACGGCTCCTCCCTGGTGCTGATCTGCCAGGAGCACGAGGGCTACCGCAACCTGTGCCGCCTGCTCACCCACGGCCGCCTGCGCTCGGCGAAAGGCGAGTGCTCGGTCACCTGGGACGAGACCTGCCGCCACGCCGAGGGCCTCATCGCCCTGTGGGGCGGGGATTGCAGCCTCCTGGTGAGGGATACCGCGGAATTCCTGAAAGTCGGAAAAACCCTGCGCGAGGCCTTCGGGGATCGGCTGTACGCGATGGCCGCGCGCCACCATCGCGACGTGGAGGTCGAAGAGGAAAAACGCCTGCGGGCCCGCGCCCGGCAATTCGACCTGCCGGTGGTGGCCGCCGTGGAAGTGCTCTACCACACGCGCGACCGGCGCGATTTGCAAG
>VGFD01000126.1 GCA_016868975.1 Armatimonadota bacterium
TGTGGGTGCTGGGCACGTCCCTCAATGACATGCCGCACATGGTCGTGGCCGGGAGAAACGTCGTGGCCGGAGCCTGCCTGGCATGACCGGTGCGAAAAACTCCGTCGCCGTTCCCTCGGAACAGTGGCGAACGGCCGGAACGCCGCACCCTGGTGTAGCGTCACCGCGTGATACCGCATGCTGCATGCTTTGGGGTATCACTGCATTATGGTTAAGACTCTGCAAAGAACCCGCGTCCGCCCTCGACAAGGATCTCCGCCCAGCGCGCGTAGCCCAGCGGCGACGGGTGGAAGCCGTCCTCGCAGAAGTGCTCCGGCGACGCGTCGCCGTGCAGCGGCACGTGGCGCACGTTCTCCATGCGGCGGGCCAGCGCGCGCAAGGCGGCGTCCAGGGCGCGCCCCCGCAAGCCAAGGACCGCGGCCAGCGGTTGGGGAAGGACGGGAAACTTCTCAATGGGCGGGACCGCGGACAACACCACCGGCACCTGCCCCAGTCGTGCCCGCGCGCGCAAGATCAATTGCCGCACGTCCCGCGCCCAGCGGCCGGGCCGCGTCAGGATCATGGAGTCGTTGACCCCCAGCGCGATGATCAGCAGGTCGGCCCGCTCGCGCGGTACCAGCGGAATCAACGTCCCCAGCGCCTTGCGCGCCGTCATTCCGTTGCGCCCGATGGCCACCCAGCGCACCCCGCGGCCGCTGCTGCGGGCGAGGTGGCCGGCAAGATTCCCCCCCAGCGCCTGCTCGTGATCCGGCGCGCCAACCCCGTCCACCGGGGATTCGCCGAGCAGGACCACGTGCAGCGGGCGGGCACCCGCCACACAGCCCCGGTTGGGACCGGCCGCCGGAGGAAGGCGCGGCGTCGCGCGTCGCACGCGCCACGCCTGGACGCCCAGCAGGGGCAACATGGGGATGGCGACGTCGGCGGCCATCCGAACCAGCAAGTCTCGCGCGGCAGCGACCATTCGCCTTTCGTTCGCCGCCTAGAGTCGGAATACCCGCACCGTCTGATCGAGCGACCCGGTGGCCAGCAACTTTCCGTCCTCGGAGAACGACAGCGACGACACCACGCCGCCGTGCCCCTCCAGGCGGCCCAGCGGGAGGCCGCTCGGCGCTTCCCACAGGCACGCCGTGGCGTCGGTGGCGCCGCTGGCCAGCAACCGCCCGTCCGCCGAGGCGGCCACCGCCAGAACCTGTCCCTGGTGCCCCTGCAGGGAGAGCGCGACCTGCAGCGTCTCGGTGACGTGCAGCCGCACCGTTCCGTCCGAGCAGGCGCACGCCAGCCCCGCCCCGGCGCCCACGAACGCCACCGAGCGCGCTTCCACGCCTTCCAGCAGCTCGACTTCGCGGATGTGCCGCCCGCTCGCGGCATCCCACAGCACCAGCCGCGTGCAAGCGGTGGCGATGCGCGTTCCGTCGGGACTGCATGCCACGCAGCGGGGTTGGTGGCCGGGCAACATCCCGACGTGCCGCACCTGCCCCGCGGCGAGGTCGTAGATCTGCAACGCTCCGTCCAGCGAGGTCGAGGCGAGAAAACTGCCGTCCGGCGAAAACGCCAGGCCGGTCACCAGATCGGTGTGCGCGTCGAACCGCATGACCTCCTCGCCGGACGGCACCCGCCAGAGAAACACGGTGCCGCTGACGCTCCCCGCGGCCAGCAGCGCGCCGTCCGGGGAGAACGCGGTGGAGGCGAGCGGCTGGCCCGCCTGCACCTGCTGCACGACCTGACCGTCGTCCACCGCGCACAAACGCACGTCGTGGCTGCCGACGGCGAGGTGCCGCCCATCCGGCGAGAGCGCCACGGCGTGGCACATCCCCTCCGCCTGGACTTCGAACGCGGGTGCCAGCAGCATGGTGGTAGGCCCGCCGACGGTCCGCTCGACGACATTCGAAGGCGGCAGGAGCGCCGCGCGCATCTCCTCCGCGCTCTGAAAGCGCTCGTCGGAATTCATGCGCAGCGCTCGGTACAAGAATCCCTGCATGCCCTCGGAAATCCCCTCGACGGGATCGAACACGAACGGCACGCTGGGCGCCTTTCCGCTGAGCAGGTGGTGCACCGTTGCGGCCAGCGCGTACAGGTCCGAGCGCGCGTCCGCTTCGCCGCGATACTGCTCCGGCGGCGCGTAGCCGGCGGTGCCGATGGCCGTGCCGGTGCCGTTCCCGCGGAGCCAGCGGGCGATGCTGAAATCCACCAGCATCAGGCGGTCGCAGGCCCGCATCACGTTGGCGGGCTTCAAGTCGCGGTGCAGAATCGGGGGATCGTGGCCGTGCAGGAACGCCAGGATGTCCAGGATGCGCAGCGCCGTCTCCCTGGCATCCGCTTCGGGGATGGCCCCGTCGCGCTCCACCTGGGCAAGCAGGGTTTCCCCCTCCACGAAATCCATCATCAAGTAGTGGCAGCCGTTCTCGGCGAAGCAGTCGAACGCGCGCGGCAGGCCCGGATGGTGCAGGTTGGAGAGCATCTGCGCCTCGCTCTTGAAGCGCGCCATGGCCTCCTCGGAATCGCCTTCCGAATGCAGTTCCTTGAGCGCCCAGCACTTCTCCAGGTGGGTGTCCCACACTTTGTACAGCGCGCCCATGGCCCCGCGCCCGATCTGGCAATCCACCCGGAAGCGGCTGGCCAGCAGCGCGCCCGGCTTGAGGGTGTTCAGCGACGTGCCGCATCCCCTGCAATAGCGGGCCGCGGGCGGGTGGGGGAAGCCGCAATCGCCGCAGTAGCAGGCGCGCGCGGCCGGCTCTGGCTGCGCGGAGGCGGCCGCGGCGGTCTTGCGGGCCGGGGATACCGCCGCCGAATGCGGCTTCACAGGCGGCCGCCCCGTCCGGTTGACGGCCGTGCCGGCGTCGCCCATCGCGGCCAGCGCGGCGGCGGCGTCCTGGGCGCGCTCGAAGCTGGAGGCCTGCAGCGCCAGGGTCCAGCCGTAGCCGTTGGACAGCACGAGCTGGCCGAATTCGCAGATGGACACCTTGCGGTAGTCCATCTGATCCCCGATGAAACGCCACTGCACGTCCGCCACGTAGGTGTCGGCGGGAACCCGATCGCTCTCCAGCACGCGCACCTGGGCAACGTCCACGGCGAGGGTCTCGTAGGGGATGACCGTGGCGCTCCCCCCTTCCAGCAAGAGCATGCAGTCAGGCAGGAGCACCAGCTGGCCGTTGGAGGTGGATAGCGTCCAGCAGGCGACGTTGGTCTTGAGGCGGCGGGGCGGTTTGCGCGCGCAGCCGACCGGATTTCTTCCCCGCGCCTCCACCAGCCGCTCGCACGCCGACAGGGCGCGTCCCACCGACTCGGCCTGCAGGCAGCGGGCCACGATCTCGGGATTCTTGCGGTCGTAGGTGAGGCGCGCCACGCGCGGGCGCTGGGAAAGCGTGGTCAACCGCGCGGCCAGCGCAATGCAGCTGGACGCCGCGGCCAGCCCGGCCAGGGCAACCGGCGCCCCCCACGGGAGCGCCACCACGCCGGCTCCGGCCATGGAGATCACCACGAGCAGCAGCGCCGCCGCCCCGAAGCCCTCCGCGCCCTGGTCCTGGGGCGCGAGGGCGCGCTGAACCCGGGCGGCGACGTCTTCGGGAAAACTGCCCGCCACCCGGACGTTGACGTTGTTTTGCAGGGCCCCTGACGAAGCCGGCATACGCAGTCGAATGTACTCGGCGGATCTGACCTGATTCAAGGTGATTTCATGCTATGGCGGGAACCTTTTGCGCCTCATGTCACCTTTGTATCAGTAATTCTTCAACAGGGTTCGCCATACCGGGCGCGAACTTTGCTTGTCTATCTCTTGAGGGGGATTGCCGCATGACGCGCGGGTCAAACAGCCTTGTCCTGGAGCTATTTCTGCTGGCGCTGCTCCTGGGCGGATGCGGCTCAGGCGCATCCCAGACCGGCGGTGGGTCCGTCGGCACGGCATCGGATGGAACCGCGGCCGGCCTGCTTGCCTCCGGGGAGCTTTCCCCGCAGCACCTCACCGCGGCGCAGCAGGCCGCCCTCGAAGCGCGTCCCGCCATGCGGGTCGCCTGGGACCACGACACCGATGTGCCCCGCTCGCTCCGCAAGATCAACGCAGCTTCCCCGGGCGAGGCCCTCGAGCAGCTCAAGGATCTGTTCCGCATCGGGGACGTGGCCCGCGACCTTTCCCTGGTGAGCACCGAGGACGGCCACTCCCGCTACCAGCAGCGCTACAACGGGCTGCGCGTGGTGGGCGGAACCGTGGTCGTGCACGCGGGCGCGGACGGGGTCTACGAGATCAGCGCCAGCTACAAGACCGGGATCTCGCTGCCCACTTCGCCGGGCGTTTCGGCCGACGACGCGTTGGCGGCATGCTGGAAGGACCGCGGTGGAGCCGAAGGCCAGACGGTGGCCAGCGGCCCTGAGCTGGTCGTCATCCCCATCGGTCCCTCGGACTACGCGCTGGCCTGGGAAGCCGTGCTGGTGGGTGAGAACGCCCGCTGGTTCTACTACGTGGATGCGGGCGGCGGCGGCGTGCTGAAGCGCTACAACGCGGTGAAGCACAACTCGGTCCCCTTCCCCTCCGACAATGGGGTCACCGTAAGCCTGACCGGCAGCCGGCTGACCGAAGAGGGCGGCGCGGTGGCCACGGTGACCGGTTTTCAGGACAACACCAACGCCGCGTTCTACATGTACAGCAGCACGCTGCGCGCCATCATTTTCAACGCCGCCACCTCCGGGTGGTCGGACAACAACACCTACGCCCACCGCCACCTGGTGGACGGCACCGACTGGGGCACCTCCGACCGCCAGGAGATTTCCGCCGCGCTCAACCTGCAATTGGTGCAGAATTTCTGGATCAACACCATCGGCCGAAACTCCTACAATAACGCGGGCGCCGTCATGCAGGCCAACATCCACGATCCGGCGGTGGCCGGCAACGCCCAGTGGAACGGCACCAGTATGCAATTCGGCGACGGTGACAACGTTGCCAGCCGCGACTTCGCGGTGCTCGACATCGTGGGCCACGAGTACGGGCACGCGGTCAACGAGACCAGCGCGAATTTGACTTATGCCGACGAGAGCGGGGCGCTCGACGAGTCTTTTGCGGATATTTTCGGGACCATCGTGGAATTTCAAAACCAGCCGGACAACTCCGGAGATTATCCCAACGAATCGGCCGGCACCGCGGACTGGCTGATCGGTGAAGACTGCTGGCTGGCGAACACCGCGCTCCGCGACATGCGCAACCCTTCCAATATCAGCACGGTGGGCGCCAGCTTCCGTCAGCCGAGCCGCTATCACGGCAGCTTCTGGAATACTTCCGGCTTGGACAACGGCGGCGTCCACCACAACGACGGCCCGCACAATTTCGTGTATTACCTGCTCAGCGACGGGGGAAGCGGGACCAACGACGGCCTCCCTTACAGCGTGACCGGCATCGGCCGGCTGAACGCGGCGCGCATCGCGGCGCGCGCGCTCACCGCTTACGGGACTGCCTCGGACGGCTTCGCTTCCATCCGCGACCGCTGGATCAGCGCGGCCACTGACCTGTTCCCGAGCAACGTTCCCAACGTGCGCGCGGCCTTTGACGCGATCGGCATCCGTGCCGTCCCCGCGACAATTACCCAGGATTTTGAGGGGACCCTTCTTCCTGCGATGCCGGCCGGTTTCACCTCCAGCGGCAACGCCAACTGGTTCACCACCGCAACGACGTCGCGCAACGGCGCGCGCTCGATGCAAGCGGGCGCCATCGGCCACAGCCAGACCAGCACCGTGGAGACGACCGTGAACGCGCCGGTCGGCGGTGCAATCCTCACCTTTTTCGCGCGCGTCTCCTCCGAGCCGTATTTCGACTACCTGATTTTCAGCGTGAACGGCACCGAGCAGACGCGCTGGTCGGGAAACGTCGGCTGGACTTCCTACTGCGTGGCGCTCAGCGAGGGTGCCAACACCCTGCGCTGGACCTATTCCAAGGACACGAACACGGTCAGCGGCAGCGACACCGCCTGGGTGGACGCCATCACCATCGCCTCCGCCCCCACCGCGCCCGGCGGATTGGGCGCCACCGCCAGCGGGAGCACGCAGATCAACCTCGCCTGGACCGACAATTCCAACAACGAGACCGGCTTCAGCATCGAGCGCCAGATCGGCTCCGGCGCCTTCGTGGAAATCGCCACCGCGGCGGCCGGCGCCACCACCTTTGGCGACAACACGGTGGGCGGCGCCACGACCTATACCTACCGTCTGCGGGCGGTGAACGCGGGAGAATATTCCGCCTATTCCGCAAGCGCATCGGCCACCACTTCGGCCGGACCGCCTGCCTCCCCGACCGGTCTGGGCGCGGTCGCCAACTCGCAAACTCAAATTGCGCTGGCATGGACCGATAACGCCGGCGACGAAACCAGCTTCCGAGTGGAGCGGGGCGCGGCCGCCGGTGGACCGTTCAGCGAAATTGGCTCGACCTCGGCCAACGTCACTACCTTTATCGACAACGGCGGCTCCACAAGCACCACCTTCTTCTATCGCGTGCGCGCCCGCAACGGCAACGGCGACTCGCCCTACACCAACGTTGCCAGCGCGACGACGCAGGCCGCGCCGACCACGACGACGCTCACCACGACCACGGCCCCCGCGGCCTCCAGCGGCGGCTCGAGCGGCGGGGGCAGCACCGACAGCACCGGCGGGGGAGGCGGCGGCTGTTTCATTGCCACCGCCGCCTACGGCTCGTATCTCGACCCGCACGTGGTCGGTCTGCGCCGCTTCCGCGACACGGTGCTGATGCCCACTGCCGCGGGCCGCATGTTCGTCACCGCTTATTATCGCCTCTCTCCGCCGCTGGCCGCCATGATTGCCCAGAGCACGCCGCTGCGCTTTGCCACGCGGCTGGCGCTGACGCCGATGGTGATGGCCGTCGAATATCCGGCGCTGCTTTGCCTGGGGATGCTGGTCGCGCTCAGCCTGCGCATGCGCCGCCGTGCGATCCGCTGATGGCCCTGGGCTGCGGCGCCTTCGTCTGCCTGGTGCTCCTGGTGATTGGAGGAATTGCCTACGAGCAATTGCTCAATCGCCTGGGCGCCGGAGTGGCCCACGTTTTTCTCGGGCTGTGCGCCATCGGCGTCGTCGGTCTGGGAATCGCGGCGATCAAGCTGTGGAAGACCCCGGCCCCTGAGGAATAGGATGGCCCACACGCCGCTGATGGACCTCGTCGGGGCCGCGGCGCCGCGGAAAATGTCCCGGCGGGCATTCCTGAGCGTTGCCGCGGCGGGGATGGTTTCCGCCGCCGTGCCGGCCTCGGTCGCCTCCGCGCGCGTCGTGGTGGTGGGCGCCGGTCTGGCCGGCATGGCGGCCGCGTGGACGCTCAAGAAATCCGGCCTCAAGGTTTTAGTCTACGAGGCTTCCGGACGAAGCGGCGGACGCGTGATGAGCGCGCGGAACGCGGTCGTGGAAGGCCTGATCAGTGAACTGGGGGCGAGCTTTATCAATTCCACGGACGCCGCGCTGCTCGGGCTGGTGCGCGAATTCCGCCTCTCACTGGATGATTTCGCGAAGGCCGGCGAAAAGCCGGTCACTTATCTCATCCGCGGCCAGCGCTACAGCGAGGCGCAGGTGGTGGCGGCCTTGCGTCCGGTAATCTCACGCGCGCAAAGGGACGCCAGTTCGCTCGGCGATGACGTGCTGGCCGGTGCCCGTGGCAAGGCCGTGGCGCTTGACTGGACGCCGCTCTCGGCTTACTTCGATCGAATCGGCCTCTCTGGCTGGCTGCGCGACGTGCTGGAAACCGCCTACGTGTGCGAGTATGGCAGCGAGCTCGACGAGCAGTCCGCGCTGAATTTCCTGCTGCAGGTGGGATCACCCGGCGCCGCGGATTTTGACGGCCTCGCCATGGCTGGCGTCGACGAGCGCTACATCGTGCGTGGCGGCAACCAGCGCGTTCCCGACGAATTGCGCAAGCGGCTGGAGCAGAATCTGCACTTCGGCCATCGCCTGGAGGCAATTCGACCGCGCGGCGACGGTTGGCGCCTGGCCTTCGCGCGCGACAATGGGCCGCTTGAGGTGGACGCCGACGCGGTCGTGCTGGCCGTGCCGTTTACCACGCTGCGCAACGTGGACATGTCGCGCGTGAAAATGCCGGGCGTCAAGCGCCGCCTCATCGCCGAGCTGGGCATGGGGCAGGGCGCGAAAATCATTTGCGGCTATGCGAAGCGCGCCTGGCCCGGGCACCTGCTCATCCGCGAGGCGCCCTTCCAGATGGCCTGGGACGACAGCTTCTTGCAGCCGGCGCCGGGTGGCGCGCTCACTTTTTTCCAGGGCGGCCTCGCGGCACTGGGCGCTGGCAGCGGCGCGGTGAAAGTGCAGGCAGCGCGGGTCTCCGAGGGGATTGCCGGCGCGTTTCCAGAGGTGGAGCCCAACGGCCGCGCGGCGCGCATGCACTGGCCGACGCATCCATTTTCGCGGGGCTCGTATTCGTGCTACCGCCCCGGCCAGTGGACCTCGTTCCGCGGCCTGGAAGGAAAGCCCATCGGAACGATCTATTTTGCCGGCGAGCAGTGCAGCGTGGACTCGCAGGGCTACATGAACGGCGCGGTGGAAACCGGCCAGGCGGCGGCGCGGGCGATTATAGGCACCGTCTGGTGAGTCCCAGAGGCACGCGGGTCTGCTCGCGCAAGTAGGGGAGCAGACCCGCGTGCTCGGTTTCTCAAAGCTCGGCCGCCTCTCACCCGCGAGCCGCAAGCGGTTCTGGATCGCATCGACGAGCGCTGATTTCCCGGCCCAGGGATAGATTTACCCGGTAGAGTGCGCGCAGCGCGTCGGCGGCCTTGTCCGCCGCGCGCGTGGCCGCCTCGGGTTCCTCCCGAAGAAGGCTCTCTCGATAGCGCGCGAGCGCGTCGACCACGTAGCGTAGCTGCTCGCGCGCGGCCTCTACGGTTTCCAGCCCCTCGGCAAGCGCGCCGACCGGGAGCGCGCGCTCGATGGCCCGCAGTGCCCCACCCATGGCGGTCTCCGCCTGGGCGGAAACGTCCAGCGCGTGCCGCCACGGCGCGCGGCCCCGCAGCACTTGATGGAGGGATTCGCGCAGCGGCCAGCTCGGCGCCGCTTCTCCGGAGACGAAGTCAAGCCGCTCTTCGTCGTCGGGGGCACAGCAATCGCGCCGCGCATGCGGCTGGCCGCAGGCGCCGCACGTTTCGTGCAGCACCCCGGCCAGCCCGTCGAGCATGCTGGCGAACACCTCAGGCAGCCTTTCCCTTGCCGCCGCTGAGCGCCATGGCGAGAATCGTCTGGACCAGCTGCATCAGCTCGTCCTGGCCGCCGTCCTTGCCGGCCTTGCCGCCGCCACCTGCTTTGCCCGCCTGCGCGGCCATTTTTGATCCGCCACCGCCGCAAACCTTGCCGGCCTGCGCGGCCATTTTCGATCCGCCACCGCCGCAAACCTTGCCTGCCGCCCCGCCGATCTTGTCAATCATTACGCTTGTCCTCCGTATTCCCGATGTCGCATCAGCATCGTATCGCGGGATTCCCAAACGGAGTCAAAACGCCGGCTCGGAATATGAACGAAAGGTAAAAAGAATATTTCAGCGCGCGCGCTGCACCTTGAGCCCCATGCGCGCGGCCTGCTCGGCCAGGCTGTCGGCGAGGCTGTCGCAGACCACCTCGCAGATGCGGAAGACGGCGGGATCGCTGACCGAATAATAGGCGGAGGTCCCGGACGGGCGGCGGGCCAGCAGCCCCGCGTCCACCATCACCTTGAGATGGCGGCTCACGTTGGCCTGGGTGGCCCCCAGCGAGTCGACGAGCTGGCCCACCGACTTCTCCCCGGACTCCAGCGCCCGCAGCAGTTTCAGCCGCATGGGCTCGCCGAGACAGCGGAAGCGTGCCGCGACCAGCTCGATCACTTCATCCGAGAGCATGTCCTTGCGCTTCATTCCAGGATTCATTCTGCGCCCTCTTGACGAGCCCCTCTAAAACTATATAATCATACAGGTATATAAAGAAAGGATCGTCGTCAATGTTCTTCAAGCAATTCTACCTGGGGTGCCTTGCCCACGCCTCTTACCTGATCGGCTCCAACGGTGAGGCCGCCGTCGTCGATCCGCGGCGCGACGTGGACATCTACCTGGACGCGGCGCGCGCCGAGGGCCTCACCATCCGCTACGTTATCGAAACCCATCTGCACGCGGATTTCGTGAGCGGGCATCGTGAGCTTGCCGACCGCACCGGCGCCGAGATCGTGTTTGGCCGCCAGGCGAATCCCAGTTTTTCTTTCCGCCCGGTGGCGGACGGCGACGAAATCCCCCTGGGTGCCCTCCTGTTGCGTTTCCTGGAAACGCCGGGCCACACGCCGGAGAGCATCTCGGTCCTGGTGGTCGAGGACGGAGTCGTGCGCATGGCGCTCACCGGCGACACCCTGTTCATCGGGGACGTGGGGCGTCCGGATCTGGTATCCGGGAAGGGCTTCACCGCCGAGCAGATGGCTTCGATGCTCTACGACTCGCTGCACGACAAGCTCCTCCGCCTCGACGACGAGGTGGGTGTCTACCCGGCGCACGGCGCCGGCTCCATGTGCGGCCGCAACATCGGCACGGACACCTTCTCCACCATCGGCGACCAGAAAAGGCTCAACTACGCGCTCCAGCCAATGCCGCGCGATGCCTTCGTGCGCCTGATGACGGTCGGCTTGCCAGAGGTCCCCGGGTATTTTCCGCATGCCGCGGAGATGAACCGGGGCGGCGAGAGCGCCACTCGCGAAGCGGACGTGCCGGCGCTATCCCCGGCGGACGTGGCGGCGCGCCAGGAGGCCGGCGCCGTGGTGCTCGACGTGCGCGGCGGGGCGGCCTTCGGCGCGGGCCACGTGCCTGGCTCGCTCAACCTGGGATTGCAGGGACAGTTCGCCAGCTGGGCGGGCACGCTGATCCCCGCGCAAGCCCCGCTGGTGGTGGTGAGCGACGATGAGGACGGCGCCCACGAGGGCATAACGCGCCTGCGCCGCGTCGGGCTGGACAACGCGGTGGGCTTTCTCGACGGCGGAATGTACGCCTGGGACGGTGCCGGCCGCACGCACGCGACGCTGCCCCAGATCGACGTGGAGGAGCTGCGGCGGCGTATGGACGAGGGGATTTTCGTGCTCGACGTGCGGCGCCCAGCGGAGTACGCCGCCGGCCACGTGCCAGGCGCGCTGTCCATCCCGCTGTCGGAGCTTGAGCGGCGGCTTGGCGAGCTGCGCCCGGACGCGCCCACCGCGGTCGTGTGCGCCAGTGGCTACCGCTCCAGCGCCGCCGCCAGCATCCTCCAGCGGCACGGGTTCGGCGCGCTTTCCAACGTGGTGGGAGGAACCTCGGCGTGGATCCAGGCGGGCCACGCGGCCGCGACGTAGGACTCCGACCCGTCGCATCACGAACCTTGTTGGTCCGCGGCGCGGGTGTTGAAGCCCCGGGTGGCGGACCACTAAGCCCAAACGGTTTGATCGTGTCGCGCGGTACGCCCCGAAGGCGAACTAACCTGTGCCGCGCGCCACTCAAGCATCTCGCTGAAGGACCTTCAAAATGCGTCTCCTGACTCTGCTCCTGGCCGCCTTCCTCGCCCTGACCGCGCTGGTCGGCGCGCAGGACACCCCCAAGCGCGTGG
>VGFD01000127.1 GCA_016868975.1 Armatimonadota bacterium
GGGCCACGGTTGCCACGTCGCTCGTTTCCGCGCGGGCGGCGGGTCGGGGGAAAGGAAGGATTGTCGGGGAAGTCGTGATGGTCATTATTCTGGCGTCTCCTTTCAAGAGATCACCGGCAGTATAAATGGCCCGCGGACGCGGCACACGCCCCGTCGGACGAGTCGCGCCCGCCTGGGATCAAAATGCCGGGACGCGCGACCGGCTGCAGGCGCCAACGGTCAATCGGGTACCCGCTCGGGCCGCCCGATGAGGTAGGTGACCACGGCCATGTGGTGGCGCGCCTCGCCCGCCTCCCACCTGTAGCCCACCTCGCCCAGGTCGCCGGCCAGGGCAAGCATCTCCCTGGCCTCGTACGAGCGCAGGCACGACAAGATCCCGTCGAGGGTCACGATCAACGGCGAGCGCGTGGGCCTGGAGGCGGACGTACACGTGTTTCGCGGCGGGGGGTTCCGCTCGACGGTCATCCACGCGCGCTGCGCCGAGCGCTACAGCCTCTATGCTCGGGACTACGCGGCCTTTGACCTGGGCGTGCGGCCCGCCCGCGCGGTGGAGTTGCCGGGATCAGGACCGATCGTTCAAGCCGGCGGGTCCCGCCACGGGGGAACGGGAGGGGCGCGTAGAATCCCGCTCTAACGGGAGGACCTACCCTGATCGACCGCACGGCTACTCTCCAAATTTCCGGCCTGAGCGTCCTCGAAGAGGTCGGACGCAGCGATCGGAGCATCGTCTACCGCGCCACCCGAGGAGAGCGCCAGGTGGCCGTCAAGGTCTTGCGCCCGCACGCGTCCTCCGATCCCAGCCGCTGGATCCGGCAGTTCCACCGGGAGGCGGGTCTGCAAGCGCGGGTGCGCCATCCCGGCCTGGCCGCCGTTCTCGAGGTCGGTAAGGCATCCGGGCGTCCCTACCTGGTCATGGAGTTCGTGGAGGGACGCACCCTGGCCGCGATGCTGGCCGACGGCACGCTTCCGGAGGAGCGACTGGTGTCGATCGCGCGCGCGGTGGCCAGCGTGCTCCAGGAAATCCACCGCCATCGCCTGGTGCACCGCGACTTGAAGCCCCACAACATCGTCATCGATCGGAGCGGCATCGCGCGGGTCATCGACTTCGGCTTTGCCGCCCGCATGGGCGGGGCGGAGCCCGGAGCGGAGGTGGTGGGGACCTTCGCCTACAGCTCGCCGGAGCAGACCGGCATGATGCGCCGCGCGATCGACGGCCGCTCCGACCTGTATGCCCTTGGCGCCATCCTCTTCGAGTGCGCCGCGGGCCGACCCCCGTTCCAGAGCTCAGACGTGGGCGAGTTGCTGCGACTGCACGCCACCCAGACCCCGCCCCCGCTGGCTGAGCTAAACCCCAACACCAGCCCCGGGCTGTGCGCCATCATTGCCAGGCTGCTCGCCAAGGATCCCAACGACCGCTACCAGACGGCGGCCGGCCTCATCGCGGACCTGGACCGGCTTCCCGGGATCAACGCCGCGTGGCACGTTGGCGGCACCGTGTCCCTGGGAGGTCCGGAAGACGTCGAGCAGGCGCCGTCCGTGGGGATCATGGTGGGCCGCGAAGCGGAGATGAACCTGATTACCGTGCACTGGCGCGCCGCGCTGCGCGGCAGTGGTTCCGCGGTCGTCATTGAGGGCGGCGCCGGCAGCGGAAAGACCCGCCTGGTGCAGGAAGTGGCCCGCGGAGCCCGCCAGGCCGGCGCGCTGGTCCTTTACGGGCGCAGCTCGGCCGAGAACCCGATCCCCCTCGAGCCGCTGCGCGAAGCGCTGGAGGACTACCGGGCCCAGGTCGCCGCGCAGCCGGCCTTGCTGCGCGCGCGGACCGAGGAAGCGGTGCGCGGCGATTGGGCAGCGGCAGCCCCGCTCCTGCGTCGACTGTCCCCCACCCTGGCCGACATGCTCGACGCGCCCTCCGACACGGCCCCCCCCGCCGAGAGCACCGATGGCACCTACGACGCGCTGGTGGACTTGCTGGTGCTCACCGCCGCACGGCACCGGGCGCTGCTGCTTTGCGTGGAGGATGCGCATCGCATGGATGAGGCCAGCCGGGAAGTCTTGCGGCGCCTGGCGGGACGCCTCGGGAGCGCCCCGGTGCTGCTGCTGGTCACGACACGGCTGGAGGCGCGGGATGCGACGGGGGCCCTGGCGGACGCCCTGGGAGAGGCGGTGGCCGCCCGCGTGCAACTGGCGCCGCTCGACGAGAAATCACTGGCCCGCATGATCGGTGGCCACCTGGGCGCGCAGCGCTTGCCCGGGCGGCTCGTCGAGGTGATTTCGGGGCGCTGCCACGGCAACCCGCTGGCCGCGGAGGAGCTGCTGTACGTCATGATCGAGGAAGGGTACCTGCGCCCTTCCTGGGGCCGCTGGGTGCTCTCCGAGGAAGGTCTCGAGGCGCTCGAGCTCAGTGGTGACGTCGCGCGAATGGTGGTGCAGCGCATACACGAGCTGGACGCGCCGGACCAGGCGATCATGCGGCTTGCCGCGGCGATGGGCGCGAGGGTCCATCCGGCCCTGGTCGCCGCTACCTGCGATGTCGACCCGTCGCGCATCGAGGATTGCCTGGCCAGGGCCGCCCAGCACAAGCTCGTGGAGCTGGCTCGGGGCGAGTACCGGTTCATGCACGATCGCATCCGCGAGGCGCTCCTCGAAGAATTGCCGGCCGAACGGCTCCGCGACCTGCATCAATCAATCGCGCGGACCCTGGACGCGGCTCGCGTTCCCGTCCCCGGATCCATCTATGCCCTGGCCCGCCACTATGCCAGTGGGAACGTCGGGGAGGATCCGCGCCGCGTCTACCTTGCCTGCCTCCAGGCCGGGCTGGCCGCCACCGCTGACGGCGCCGACAACGACGCGCGCGGCTATCTTGAGCAGGCGCTGCGGATCGGCCAGGATCACGATCTGCCCCTGGAGCCGCTGCTGCCGGAGACGCTCGGTGACGTTTGCTACCGCACCGGCCGCCTCGAGGAGGCGGAACACTTCTACAGTCGGGCGCTGGAGCTCACCAGCGACAGCTTCGCGCGGGGGTGGCTGCGGGCGCGCGTGGCCCGCGCCCACCTGGCGGCGTATCGTACCGCGGAGGCCTGCGCGGAGGCGCAGCGCGCCTTCGAGGAGCTCGGCGAGGGGTGCCCGTCCAACGACGCCCGCATGCTGCTTCCGGTCTTGGGCAGCGCCATGCGCCTGGCCATCGGTGGACGCCGCTTGCCGCCGGAACTTCCGGCCGGCGAGCGCGAGCGACGGCGGCTGCTGCACTACCTTTACGAGCTTTGCGGGCACATCGGCTACCTGGAAGTCTGGCCGTGGATCTTCGCCCACACCTACCTGAAGTCGCACCAGGCCCGCATGGACCTGGGCATCTCGCCTGAGTTCTCGCGCAACCGGAGCGGACACGCCGTGGTGCTCTCGCAAATCGGCCGCTCCCGAGAGGCCTGCCGGGCGCTCGACGAGGCCATGGCCACCGCCGAGTCCCTGAAGGACCTTCGCCTGGCCGCCCACTGTCGCACCTACCGCTACCTGGCCTTCGACGTCATGGGAGACGCCATACGGGCGGCGGACGAGGGTCGGAATTGTCTTACCGGGCACGCCCGCCACCTCGACACCTGGGACATGCGCAACACCGCGGCCGGCCTCGCGTCGAACCTCCTGTTGCGGGGGCACTTCGGGGAAGCCTGGCGCTGGGTGGACTTCGGCCTGGGGCACTCGCCGCAGGCCGCGGACGTGCGCCAGCGCTGGAACATCCTCAAGCCGGTGGCCGGGTCGACCCTGGCCCTGCTGGGGCGTGTTGCGGAGGGGTTCGCGCAGGTGCAGGGGGCGCACCACACGCTGGCGGACGCCGCCGACGGGCGATTTCGCCGCAGCTGGACACTGCAACACCTGCTGCTCCTGCTGCTCGAGCGGGAGGCGCCGGAGGCGGACGTGGACGCGCTCATCACGCAGCATGAGGCGCTGGGCATCCCGCTGCACCTGACCCCCTTCCACATCCGCCCCTACTACATCTATGCGGCCTATGCGCGGGTGGTTCAGGCGCTGGCCGGCACGACCGAGCGGGCAAAACGGGTTCAGCAGCTCGCGCGCGCCCTGGTGAAGCTTCGGCAGATTGCCGGGGTGCCCGCGCTGGCCTGCCACCGCTGGGTGCTCGAAGCCTATCTCGCCTACGCGCGCCACGACGACGCCCGCGCGCTTCGCCACCTGGGCCGCGCGGAGTCCCTGGCGGCGGAGGTGGATCACCGATGGGGCGCCCTGGAAGTATCCCACCTGAAAGCGGCGATCTTCCTCCGCGGGGGATGGACCGCCGCCAGCCAGCGCGAGGCGGCCCGGGCCCTTGAGCTGGCCACCGCCTGCGGCTGGACCCGCCGGGCGCGCCGTCTGCGCCAGGAGTTCATCCTCGAAGACGCTCGGTCCTCAGCGAGCAGCGCCAGCGCCTCGCGGGACGCACTCGGAGCCTCCGGGGCCACCGCCAGCCGCCGCCATCGCCAGCTGGACCTGCTGCTGCAAATGAGCGCGGAGTGGTCCCGCGTGTTCGACCCGGGAGAGCTGATCCGGCTCGCCCTGGGTGAGCTGATCCGCACGCTGGGAGCCGAGCGCGCCTTCCTGTTCCTGTGCGACGACGCGCAGGGTCCCTTAAACCTCGCCGCCGGGCGCAACATGGCGGGCCAGGAGCTGTTCGATCTGGCCGGTTACAGCCGCACCGTGGTCGAGCAGGTGCGCGACTCGGGGCGCCCGCTGCTGGTCAGCGCCAGTGAAGAAGGCGTCCTGCTCGGCTCGCAGAGCGTGGTGGCCCACGACCTGCGCAGCATCGTCGCGGCGCCCCTGAAGTTCCATCGGCGCGTCGTTGGCGTCCTCTACCTGGATAATCGCATTGCGCGCGGGCTGTTTGGTCCCGAGGACGTGGCCCTCTTGCAGGCGCTGGGAGCGCAGCTTGCGGTCGCCCTGGAGACGGCGCGCGCGGCGCGGGTCGAGATCCACCAGGAGTCCGAGCGACAGCACCACCTGCTGGCGGAGAGCCTGCACGACCTCACCGCCTCCAGCCTGGACCTGGCCGACGTCTTTGAGCGCCTGCTCAACGGCATCCAGCGCCTCGTGCGGTTCGACTCGGCGCTGGGCGTCCTGGCGGACGCCCGCCAGTTCCGCCCGGTGGTCTGCCGCATCGGCACGGAACGCGTGGCGGCCGAGGAAATCCCCAGGAACGCTCAGGACGCGCCCTTCCTGGCCCGATTGGCGGAGGAGCGGGCTCCCCTCCTGGCCGAGGACGTGTCGGGCGAGACCAGCCCCGACCTGCTCGCCGCGCTCGACTATCCGGTCAGCCTTCTCGGCATTCCCCTCCTGGTGAGGGACCGCCTGGCCGGCATGGTCTGCCTGGGCCGCAAGAGCGGCTCGCCGTTCACCACGGCGGAGGCCAGCCTGGCCTTCGCGCTGACCTCGCAGGCCAGCGCGTCGGTCGAGAACGCCCGGCTCTACGGCGAGCAGAACCTGCTCCTGGCGCAAACCCGGCATCGTTTCCTGATGGCCCAGATCCGTCCCCATTTCCTCTTCAACGCGCTGAACACCATCGCCGCCGTGGTGGCCGTGAACCCGGCCCAAGCCGAGGACCTGATCGTCGACCTGGCGGACTTTCTCCACCAGACCTTCGCCATCGGCGACGACTGGATCACGCTGCGCGAGGAGAAGCAATACCTGGAAGCCTACCTGGCCCTGGAACGGGTCCGCTTCGGGGATCGGCTGCGCTTCGAGGTGGACTTCGACCAGACCGTGCTCGACCATCGCCTGCCCTCCATGCTGCTCCAGCCCCTGGTGGAAAACGCGATCCGTCACGGCGTCTCGGTGAAGTCGGAGGGCGGCCGCGTCGAAATTTCAGCCCGACCCAGCGGCGACGCCATGGAATTACGGGTGGAGGACGACGGAGTGGGCTTTGATGCCGCCGGTCCCGTCCGGCCCAGTGGCACCGGCGTCGGGCTCGGAAACGTGCGCGAGCGCGCCGCCGCCCTGTTGGGGCCCCGGGCGGAGTTCACCGTCGACTCCGGGCCGGGACTGGGCACGCGGATCCGGTTTCGGGTGCCGGGACCTTCAAAACCCGGTTAACCGCGCATTGCGTGGTAATGTTACCGGGCAATGCGCGGTTATCCACGCATTGCGTGGCAAGGCAGCGGAGGTCCTGACCGACTCCTCCACGAAAATCACCGGGTGGACAGCGTGGTTGGCGGACGCTTCCATCGTCTCGCCCTCGTGAGGTCCGGGCAGGGCGTGGAAACCTGGCGGGGGCGCGATCTGGAAGCCGGTGACGAAGTTGCAATCAAGATCGCCGCGGCATCGGCGGTACCCCTGGGCGTGCAGGCGCGCGCCGCGCAGATCGTGGAAGCGCTGCAGGGCGTGGACATTCCGTGCCTGGTGCCCCCCGCCACGTCGGGCGTGAGGGCGACTCCTTCCTGATTGCCTCGCCCTGGAGCCCGGGGCGAGGTCTGGACGTGGTCTTGCGGGGCGGCCGACTGGGCGCCGGCGAGGCCCTCGCGGTCGGCCGCGACCTGCTCGGGTGCCTGCGGGACATGCACGGGCGCGGAATGCTGCACGGCAACCTCCGTCCGGGCAACTGCATCGTGGCCGAGACCGCGGCCGGCGTCGGGGTTCGCGTGATCGATCTGGGAGGGCTCCGCCGCGGGGATCTCGGGGACCCTTCCCGGGACGGGTCGCCCGAGGTCGTCCCCTACCTGTCGCCGGAGCAGGCGGGGCTTCTGCACACCGACGTCTACGCGCGCTCCGACCTCTATGCCGCCGGACTTGTCCTGTATGCCTGCCTGGCGGGACGGCCACCGTTCGTCGGGGACACGGTGGGCGAGGTCCTGCGCCAGCACCTGACCTCTCGCCCGGCCGGCCTGCGCGCCGAGGGCGCCCAGGTCCCCGCGGCACTGGAGGACCTGGTCATGCGCCTGCTGCGCCAGGCAGCCGAGGCGACCCCGGCGGTCGCGGTCGCGGCCCGCCGGCGGGCCGTCCGGCAAGCGCGCTGGGCAGCCCGCGAGGCCCTGTGGTGGGCGCGCTCGTTCCCCAACAACCTGCCCCACGCGCTGCGAAAAGCCGGGCTCGCGGCGGCCCTGGCGGGTCGCTCGGGGGAGGCTCGCCGACGGCTGGATGAGAGTGTCGCCCGGGCGGCGAGCGAAGGACGGCGTCACGAGGAGGCGCTGTCTCGTTGGTGCCGGGGTCGCCTGGGAGGTGCCCTGGGCTGGGCAGACGCGGAGGCCGACGTGGGCGCCGCCCAGGCCGCCCTGTCCGCCCTCGGGGTCAGTGGCGCGCCGGTGGAATGTGGCCCTGGCTACGGTGAGGTGGAGGCCTCCGCCACCTTCTCGCTGGCCGATCGGTTCGCCACCCTCCTCGACGCCGGCCGCGCCATCGTCGCCGCCCTCTCCCGCGAAGCGGTGCTGGCCGCCACCCGAGAGGCGGTGTTGAAGCTGTTGCGCGCGGAGCGCTGCGACGTCCTGCTCTGCGATAGCGGAGTGTCCTTCTGGTCGTTGTGGTCCGCCGGTGACCCCACGCCACCTGACGCGCCCTGGCGGGAGGCGCTGGCGCGTGCCGCGGCGTCCGGGCACGTGGTGGTCCTGGCGCCGGTGGGCGACGAGGCCCCGGACCGATCCGCCCTGGCCGCCGCCATCCAGGCCCGGGGAGCCGTGGTGGCGGGCTTCTTCGCCACCCATTCCCAGGTTGACGGTCTCTTTGGAGAGGAGGAGGAGCGCCTCGCCGCCTACATCGCCACGCTGGCCGGCGCCGCGCTGGAGAACGCCGAGGGCTTCGCGGAGATCGAGGCGCTCTCGCGCGGGCTTGAGCAGCGCGTGGCGGAGCGCACCGCGGAGCTGGCCGCCGCCAAGGCCGGCGCGGAAAGCGCCAGCCGCGCCAAGTCAGAGTTCCTGGCAGTGATGAGCCACGAGATCCGCACCCCCATGAACGGCGTCCTGGGTATGCTGAGCCTGCTCGAGGACACCCCGCTCACCGACGAGCAGCGTGAGCTGGCGGGCCTGGCGGGCAGCAGCGCCGAGGCGCTGCTGCGGGTCATCAACGACATCCTGGACTTTTCGTCCATCGAGTCCGGACGGCTGACGCTGGAGTCGACCGTACTCGACCTTCAGGAGCTGGTGGAGGAAGTGGGCGACCTGCTCGCGTTGCCGGCCCAGAAGAAGGGCCTGGACCTGGTGGTCAACTGCGGCTCGCTCGCCCACCGCCATTTCATCGGAGACCCGGGACGCCTCCGCCAGGTCCTGCTGAACCTGGCCGGCAACGCAGTAAAGTTCACCCACCAGGGTCACGTGCTCATCACCGTCCGGGTGGCGGACAGCCTCATCGAGATCGCCGTGGAGGACACCGGCGTCGGCATTCCCTCCGAGAAGCAGGAGCACATCTTCGGGCACTTCACCCAGGCTGACGCCTCCATGACGAGGAAGTACGGCGGCAGCGGGCCTGGGGCTGGCCATCTGCCGGCGGTTGATGGAGATGATGGGGGGAAGCCTGACCGTGTCGAGCGCGCCCGACCGAGGCTCCACCTTCTCGATGGCGCTCCGCCTGCCCGCCGTCAGCCCGCCGGACGGCTTCAAGTCGGCCGCGCTTCCAGCATCTCTGCGGGGGGTGCGGGTCCTCGTCGTGGACGACAACGAGGTCAGCCGACGGACCCTGGAAGAGCAGGTGGTGGAGGCCGGGACGTGCGCCGGTGGCGAGGAGGCCCTTGCCGCCCTGCGCCAGGCGCAGGCGCAGGGAGACCCCTACCAGGTCGCCATCGTGGACGACGACATGCCCGGGATGACCGGAGAGCGGCTCGGCCGGGTCGTGCGAACCTTCCCCGAGTTCCAGGGACTGGCGATGATCCTGCTCACCTCGGTGGAGCGCAGCCTGGACGGACGCGCCCTGCGCGAGGCCGGGTTCGACGCCTGCCTGGTCAAGCCGCCGCGGCGCGCCCGTCTCCTCGACGCGGTGGCCGGCGCCTGGGCCCGGCGAGGCCGGAACGACCCCGGGCCGGCCTCGGATCGCACCCCGTGGCGATCCGCCCGGGTGCTGGTCGTGGATGACAACGCGATCAACGCGCGAGTGGCCCTGATGGTCCTGGAGAGCCTCGGGTGTCGGGGCGAAGTGGCCGGCGACGGGCCCGAGGCAGTGGCCCGGGTCGCGGCCGGGGCCTATGACCTGGTGCTGATGGATTGCCAGACGCCGGAGGAGACCACGGCCGCCATCCGGGCGGGCGAGAATGCGGCGAGGCGGCTTCCCATCGTCGGCGTGACCGCCGACGTGATGCCCGGCACCCGCCAGCACTGCCTGGAGGCGGGCATGGACGATTGCGTCGGCAAACCGCTGGCCCGCGAGGAGCTGGCGTCCCTCCTTGATCGCTGGTGCCCGGCGGCCACCTGGGGCCAGGGTTAGGAGCCAGCGGGGCCTATCGGCTCACAGCCACGCGAAACCCGAGCCTGTCGTTGGTGTCGCCGGGCGCGGCGTGGTCGCGCGCGGCGCCCCGGAAGTAGCTGTCGAGCACGAAGTACCACGCGCCGCCGCGGCAGACGCGAGCCTGCTGGCCGAACGCACCGTCGGGCACGCTGTTGCCGGGATAGGCGTCGTAGAAGTCGTCCACCCACTCCCGCACGTTGCCGGCCATGTCCAGGCAGCGATAGGGTGAAGCGTCCTGCGGACAACCTCCCACCGGCTGCGCGCGGCCGCCGCTGTTGGCGCGGTTGACGCAGCGGGTCGCATCCCAGCGGGCTCCCCACGGGTAAATCCGACCCACCGCCCCGCGCGCGGCGAGCTCCCACTCGGCTTCCCCTGGAAGGCGCACGCCGGCCCAGCGGCAGTAAGCGTTTGCGTCGTTCCACGAGACCCCCACCACCGGGCACTTCTCGCCCCAGGCTCGCGCGTATTTCTCCCAATCCCCTTCCCCCTGGTGGCCGCTGGCGCGCACGAAGCGGCGGTATTGCGCGTTGGTCACTTCGTATCTTCCCATCCAGAAGGGGGCCACCCGCACCTGGTGCGGCGGCTTCTCGTTGTCGTGGTCGTTGGAGCCCATGGTGAAGCTGCCACCGGGGATTCGCACCAACACCGATCCGTCGGTGGGGTTTACCGTCTCGCCGGGGGCAGCCGCTGGGAGGTGCAGCGAAACCGGGGCCGGGACCGGCGTGGGCGCCTTCGCCGGCGTGGGCGCCTTCGCCGGCGTGGGCGTCGGCGGGGCCGGGGCCGCCGTCATCGGTGACTCCACCGGGCGAGTGCTGACGCTCGCGGGACGGGCCAGCACCCAGTCCATGGCGCGCGAGCCCTCGGCCACGAACCAGGGTTCCTGCTCCTGACCGTACTCCTCGAGCTTGACCGTGTCGCGGACCTTGCGCTGCAGGTAGCGCACCAGGCTGGGAACGGTCACCTCGCCGCCGCCTTCCCGCGCTTCGCCGCGCAGGCCCTCCACCAGGAAATAGGTGAAGTAGCCGTGCCCCCGGTATCCCTCGAACGACTTCTGTCCCACCTTGCACGAGAACACCGTGACGGCGGCCTCCCGCTCGCCCCCGGCGCGGTTGGCGCGCAGCACGAGGTCGCGGGAAAGGCCGTCGGTCAGCCTTGCGTCGCGGATGTCCCGGGCGGCCCAGGGATCGGTGGCGCAGGCGTCCACCAGTTGCAGCACCCGGGACGCCCGCATCTCACGCAGGCACTGCTGCAGCTCCACCACGCCCAGCCCGGTCTTGCGCAGCAGGGCGCGGGTGCCGGGATTGGTGTCCTGGGTAAGCAGCCAGCGCTCGCCCTCCACTTCCACCCCGTGTCCGGAGAAGTAGAAGACAAACTCGTCGCCTGGCTGCATGGCCACGCGCACCTTTTCCAGGCGGGTGAGCACGTTCTCGGTGGTGGGTTCTTCCCCCCGCTCCGAGTTGAGCAGGAAGACGTGCCCGGGGTCAAACCCGGCCACCCCGGAGAGCACCTCGGCCACCGCGCGCGCGTCCGCGCCGGCGAATCTCAGCGCGGGAATGGCGGCCTTGTCGTAGCGGTCCACCCCCACGACGATCGCCCACTTCGCGCCCCCGCCGGCCCAGGCCCGCGGGTGCGCGCTCCACAGCGCCGCGCACAGGGGCAGCAGCAGCAGCACCACCAGGGTTCGCATCGCGGAACGCATCTTGAGTAACTTCGCGAGCCGGGCCGGTCTCCCTGGGAGCGGGCGACTCGCCCCTCCCCTGCCCCGCTTCTCCGGAACGAGCTGACACACCGGGTCGATCACGTCTACCATCTCGCCGCGGTCGTGGGCGTCCGCCTAGTGGTGGAAAGCCCGGTACGGACCCTGGAGGTCAACCTGCGGGGCACCGAGGTGGTGCTCAAACTGGCGCACCGCTTCGGCAAGAGGGTGCTGCTCGCGTCCACTTCCGCTTCTTGCGATACCCGTCCCCTCTGCCGCGAAAGGACTATCCCCTCTATTCTATTCGGGGAGCGATACCTACCAGGGGTCGGAGCTGTTCGGGTTCGTCACGCGCACGGAGGACCTGGCGGATCCGGGGCGGGCATCGGTACCGGCTACGCCGTCCTGGACACGCATTGGTCCCTGGCTGCCGTGGATGGAGATGG
>VGFD01000128.1 GCA_016868975.1 Armatimonadota bacterium
ATTGGAGGTTCGCCGGCCCGTGCTATAATCGTTGAGGTTCAACAGGATGGGGAAGGTTGATGGAACTCACTCCACTCGGCGGCGACCTCCGCACTGACATTCCGGCGCAGAAACGGCGTGGACCGGCGCCCTCCAACGAGGGGGCTCAGCCACGCGATACGTGGCTTGGGTCCGCGACCAACCGGCTCGCGACCGCCGAGGCGCCGCCCACCAGCAATGCCCCCCATGAGCAGATGGAGGGGACCCGCGAGGCGCGCCTGCGCACTTCCGGACCGGCCGTACCGGTGCCGACAGCGTTTCCGGTGGAAAAGGCCCAGCCGCTCCCGGGGGCCACGCCGCCCGGGACCCCGGTGGTACTGCACGACCAGGAATTTCTCACTCGCCCGCTGACCCTGGAAGACCTGCAGGCCGGTCGCATTCCGGGCAGTCCGCAGACCAATCGCAAGCCGACGGCGCCGAAGCCGCCCGACGCCGTCCCCCACGAAAATGGCAAGGGCCTGCTGGCCCGCGCCGGCGAAGCGGTCCTGGACGGTCTCCGCTCGGTAGCGAATTCCCTGCTGACGCTGGTGGGCATGGGCGACGATACCCTGGAGATGCGCCCCCTGCTGAGCCAGGTCAACGATTTTGACGCAAGGATGCGCGCCCTCAGCGACAATCAGCTCAAGGCGATGACTGGCGAATTCAAGGCGCGCCTGGCCGCTGGCGAGAAGGAAGACGACCTGATGCCGGAGGCGTACGCCGCCGTGCGCGAAGGGGCGCGGCGCGTGCTCGGCATGCGGCCGTTCGACGTGCAGGTGCTGGGCGGAATCGCGCTGCACCAGGGCAGGATCGCGGAGATGGGCACCGGCGAGGGCAAAACGCTGACCGCCGCCATGCCCGTGTACTTGAACGCGCTGAGCGGCAAGGGCGTCCACGTCGTGACGGTGAACGAGACGCTGGCCAAGCGCGATTGCGAGCAGATGGGCCGGCTCTTCAACTGGATGGGGCTCTCCTGCGAAGTCGCGGTCGAGGGCATGAAGCCAGACGAGAAGCGCAAGGCGTACAACGCCGACATTACCTACTGCACCAACGTAACGCTGGGCTTTGACTTCCTGCGCGACAACATGGCGCAGTCAAAGCGCGAGCAGGTTTGCCGTGACCCCCACTTCGCGCTGGTCGACGAGGTGGACGAGATCCTCATCGACGAGGCGCGCACGCCGCTCATCATTTCCGAGCTTAGCCAGCCGTCCACCAGGGACTACACGCAGATGGCCGAGGTCGTGGCCACGCTCAAGCCCGGCGAGGACTTCAAGGTCAACATGAAGGAGCGCCAGACCTGGGTGACCGAGGAAGGTCTGGCCAAGGTTGAAAAAGCGCTGGGCATTGACAACCTGTACGATGAGGCAAACCTGAACAGGGTGCACTACATGCGCGCCGCGCTCATCGCGCGCAACCTCTTCGTCAAAGACAAGGATTACGTCGTCAACGACGGCAAGGTGGACATCGTCGACGAGTTCACCGGCCGCATCATGGACGGGCGACGCTATAACGACGGCATCCACCAGGCGCTGGAGGCCAAGGAAGGCGTCGAGGTGCAGCCCGAGCAGAGGACGCTGGCCTCGATCACCTATCCCAACCTCTTCCGCCGCTACAAGAAGCTCTCCGGCATGAGCGGCACCGCAAAGACCGAAGAGAGCGAGTTTGCGAACCTGTACAACCTGGGCGTGGCGGTGATCCCGCCCAACCGCAAGTCGCAGCGCGTGGACAAGCCGGACCTCGTATACAAGACCTACCAGGAAAAGTTCAAGGCGATCGCTGATCAGGTGGAGCGCCTCTACAACGAGGGCCAGCCAGTGCTCATCGGCACGCGCAACATCGTGATCAACGAGTACCTGCACCAGATTCTCAGCCAGCGGAAGATCCCGCACCAGCTGCTCAACGCCAAGAGCGTGAAGGACAACACCGAGGCCGAGAATGCCATCATCGGACAAGCCGGCAAGGCCGGCATGGTGACGCTGGCCACCAACATGGCGGGCCGCGGCGTGGACGTTAAACCGGATTACGTCAACTACAAGAAGCTGGTGGCCGCGGCGGTGCCGTTCCTGCAAAAGGGCGAGCGGGTGGTGATCACCGTGCCCAAAGCCGAGAACGTGACCGACGTGAAGCTGTGGATGGGCGCAAACGGAATTCCGGTAGCCGACGCCAGCCCCAGGCTGTCCGAAATGCTGGCCAGCAAGACGCAGATTTTCCAGTCGGTCGCGGGGGACAAGGAAGACCCCTACGTCCAGGTCGTGGTCGACGACCGCAAGGACGATGAGAAGAAGGCGCTTCCCTTCGAGCCGGTTTCTGCGAAGCACTATACCAGCCACGCGTTCCAGGTGCTGAACGGCAGCTCTGACGAGTTCGCCACCGGCGGCCTGCACGTCATCGGCACCGAGCGGCACGAGTCGCGCCGCATCGACAACCAGCTCAAGGGCCGCGCGGCGCGCCAGGGCAACCCCGGCGAGACGCAGTTCTTCGTGTCTCTGGACGACGAGCTGATGCGGCTGTTCGGCGGCGACCGCCTGAAGAAGATTTTCGACCGCCTGGGCATCCAGCAAAACCAGGCGGTCCAGGACCACATGCTCGACAAAGCCATCGAGTCCGCCCAGAAAAAGGTGGAGTCGATGCACTTCGAGATGCGTAAGAACACCACCAAGTACGACGGCGTTCTCAACACCCAGCGCGACTTGATGTATGAGGACCGCAAGGCACTCCTCGAGGGAGCTGACCTCGGCGAATCCCTTCCCGACTGGGCGAGCGCGGTGGCCGACAAGGTGCTTGAGGACAAGGAAGTCACCCGCAAGAAGGTGACTCTAGACAAGGCCAGAGAGGTTTGGACCGAGGCGAGCACGCGGATGGGGCTGCCGGCCACGCCGGTGCCCGCCTGCCTGACCGGCGAGAAGGTCGTGGTGGCGAAGCTGCGCGACGAGATCGTGGGGCTGGTGAAAGCCCGCGCCGCCGCCCAGGAGAAGACGGTGGGCAGCGAAGTGTGGCAGGCCTACCTGCGCCGCGTCACCATGTCGGCCATGGATGAGGGCTGGTTCGAGCACCTGGAGAACATGCAGGAGCTTCAATCCGGCATCGGCCTGGTGGCCTACGGCGAGCAAGATCCCTGGATCGCCTACCAGAAGCGCGGTTACGAGATGTGGCAGGAAATGAAGTTGGCCGTCGAGGCCGAGGCGCTCAAGAACGCGCTCTCGGTGAAGTTGCAGCCAATGCCCGGAATGCTGCCCCGGCAGGCGCCTCCCATCGCCCTGAAGTAAGGCGCTGCCCCTTCCCCGGCCGGAAAATCTGCTATATTTCCGTCATTCCGGGGCTCGCGCCCATGCTCCCACCGAGGGGGGCCAGGGGCGCCGAAGGCGACGCCCCTGGATCAAGTTCCCTGAAGGCCTGCCAGAGACATGAAGCCAAAGACCCTGCTGGTCAAGTACAACGAAGACACCAACATTCGTCCGATTCCCGATCAGGCCGAGAAGACGCTCCAGGTGTATCCGGCCCTCGGCATCATGTACATTGCCGCGGTGCTGCGCCAGGAGGGCTTCCCGGTCGAGATCCTGGACGCGCACGTGTATGACCTGTACGGAGCGGACTTCCAGAAAGCGGTGGCCGACGCCAGGCCGCACATCATCGGGTTCACCTCGACGACGGTGGGCTGGCCGAACGTGGTCGAAGCGGCCCGACTGGCCCGCGAGGCGGTGCCGGAGGCGTTCATCATCGTCGGCGGGCCCCAGCTCCAGATCTACCCCAAGGAGAGCATCTCGTTCCCCTGGATTGACATGGCGGTCACCGGCGACGGCGAAGAGACCATCCTCGAGATCGTCAAGCGCTTCGACGGCGGTGGCTCGATGCAGGACATCCTGGGCACCTGCGTCAAGGTCGACGGCGAGGTGCGGTTAAACCCTCCTCGCCAGTGGACGCGCAAGCTCGATGACCTCCCCTTCCCAGCCGTCGACCTCACGCCGTGGGACAAGTACCACGCGCTCACCATCGAGAAGCCGTTCTTCAACATGATCACCACCCGCGGGTGCCCGTACAAGTGCTCGTATTGCAGCCAGGTGTACGCCGGTGACACCATCCGCTACCGCTCAGCGGAAAACGTCCTCGAAGAGATGGAAATCTACGTCAAGAAATATGGCGCGCGTGAAATCATCATGTTCGACGAGACGTTCACGGTGAAGAAAACGCGCGTGATGAAAATATGCGAGGGCATCCTGGAGCGCAAGCTCAAATTTGGCTTCGACGTCCGCACCCGGGTCGACTGCGTGGACGACGAGATGCTGCAGGCGCTCAAGGCGGCCGGCTGCAAGCGCATCCATTTCGGCATCGAGTCCGGCTCGCCGCGGATTCTCGAAGCGATGAACAAGGGAATTACCGTCGACAAGATCAAAGAGACGGTAACGCTGGCTAAAAAACGCGGATTTTCAACGCGCGGCTTCTTCATGATCGGGTATCTCGATGAAGACATGAGTACCTACAAGGAAACTCTCGACCTGTCGCAGTCGCTGCCCCTGGATTATGCCTCCTATTCCATCACGACGCCCCTGCCTCACACCGGTTTATACCGCGAGGCCATGAAGCGCGGCTACGTGGACGGCGACTACTGGCGCGACTACACGCTCCTCAAGAAGGACCGCAGCACGTTCCCGCACATCATTACCGAGCACTGGGACGAAGACAAGCTCAGGAAAATGCTGTCCAGGGCCTACAGTGGATTTTATCTGCGCCCGAAATACGTGTGGCGGCGCATTTCCTCGATTCGCTCCTGGCAGGACATCCAGGATCTGATGAGCGGTCTGAAAATCATCCGCCTACTGCAACATTAACTTTCCGGAGGCTCGGGGACGAAGCCGCGTCCCACCTGCCACAGGATGTGCGCGTAGCGCTCCCAGGTGTTCAACTCACCCCAGTAGCCGTCCATGACGTAGCCTTCGATATGACATCCGGATTGCACCATGAGCGCCAGCGTATCGGCCAGCGAGCGCGTGCTGCCCTCCGGAATGAAGTCGAAAATGCGCGGGCCGAACACGCGAATTCCACTCGGGCTGAGAAATCCGGCCTCGTCCGGCGCTTCGCCGATAAGCGCCGAGAGCGGCACCTCGGCGTCGTAGTCAAGGGGTCCGTGGTGGCGCACCCCGTGTGCCGGCCGCAGCACCAGGGTCGCGTCAGCGCCCTGCTCCTCATGATAGGCCAGGACATCCGCCAGGTCGAGGTCGGCGATGACGCAGTCGTTCATCACCACGAACGGCTCATTACCGATCACGCGGTGCGCACGCTTAAGCCCGGCCGCAATTCCGCCGAGCGTCGGCTCGTACGCATAGTGGAGGCTCACGCCGAATTTCTCGCCGTCCCCCAGACGATCTTTGATCCGGTCGGCGAGATGATGCGTGTTGATGACGACGTCCGTGATTCCGGCGCTCTTCAGCAGCATGATAGCACGATGAATGATGGGCCGCCCATTCACCGGAATCAAACACCGAGGAACGTTACGGCTCAGCGGCATCAACCGGGTGCACTTGGTCGCGGCCAGGATGAGGCCTTTCAAGCCGCGGCACGCTCGACGGGAAGGGGCATAGGCCGATGTTTTCTCCACCGTGCCTTTAATCCTCCACCGAATGGCGCCACCATCGGTGTTCCGGTCTACGAGGCGAGGTAGAGGGTGGCCACCACCCCCGCGAGCATGGCGGTGAAGCCGGCCACTTCCATAAACATGCCGACGAGGCGCTGGCGCTGGACGCCGAACGGTCCGAGCATTGCCCGCAAGTGGCGGGACAGGCGGACCACCGCTGGGGACCGGCGACGGCGCGCCGGCATCGGCGTGCGGTAGGGCATCACGGGAAGCGCGATGGGGCGGGCAATCGGGCGTGCGGGACGGGCGGGATGAATAGTGAGACTCATGAGTGAAACCTCCTTCTCAAGTCAACGATAGGGACTACGAGACGTTTAGACGTCGGCGCCACCTCCACTCCCCTGCCCCCTCCACTCGTGGTGGAGCACGCGGGCTCCAGGAAACACCGCGCGGGTGTCCTGGATGAACCGGGTGTGGTCAGACACTGGAAGGCGCCGCAAACCGCGCGCGCGATTAGGCCCCGGGCCACGCTCAGCCGCGGTGACTTCTTCAGGGCACAGGACTTCAATGGGGCCACGCTCCATAGCGTGGATGACAGGCGCGGCAGTGAGCATGAGAGCACTCCTTTGCGTGGCGCGACAGCGCGCGCATGATTGTGCGCCGAATGCGGCGGCGGGCCCGAGAAGGCAGGGCAAAGCCAGAGTGGATTGTCACACAGGGCAGGCGGAAAGACGGTCGGTATGTGGCGCCGCGTTACGGCTTGGAGAAAATCATGCCGTTCGTCGCGTAGACGATCAGTAGTGGCGAATCAGGCCGGTTACTTTGCCGTTCAGTCGAAAGTCGCTGGTGACCACGATGTCGTCATATGCTGGATTATCCGCGCGGAGCACCACGCAGTTGCGCTCGCGGAAGAAGCGCTTGACCGTTGCCTCGTCTTCGACCAGGGCCACCACCACCGCGCCATTCTCGGCGGAGGCCTGGGGACGCACCATCACCAGGTCGCCGTCCTCAATGCCAGGCGCCATGCTGTCACCTTTCACGCGCAGCATGTACAGGTCCGGGTTGCCGCGGAGCCAGTCTTCCGGCAGTGGAACCATGTCCTCGACGTTCTGCTCGGCCGTGATGGGAATCCCCGCCGCCACCCGCCCCACGATGGGCACGAGACGGGCCTTGATGGGCGGGGCGATGGGCCGGGGATAGGACCCCTCGATGTTTTCCAGGGACTGGAGCACTTCCGGTGACAGGGTGATGGCCCGGGCACCCGATTCCCGACGGAGGAAGCCCTTTTTCTGCAGGGCCGCGAGATGGCGCTGTACGCCAAACGCCGAGGCCATACCGAAATAGTCTGCAATCTCCCGTACGGTCGGAGGGTACCCCTGCTCGCGAAGCACCTCGATGATGTAGTCGAGGACCTCGCGTTGGCGCCCGGTCAGTTCGCGTGTTGACGTCCGCGGCATGCCGGTCTCCCCTTTCACCATTTGTGTTTCGCGCCCAGCCAGGCCCCATGCCCGTCGGTGCTGCCGTTCCGTCGGGTGGGGCGTGGCTGGCCCGCGAAGGTAATTGTAGTGCCTCTATGAACACTTGTCAAGGGGATCTCGCGACACCGGATGTACACTGTAATGAAGCCGTCCAGCCGGCTTTCGGAGGCACCGGTGCATCATCCGGCGGGCCTGAAGCTCATCACGCGCTGCCCGGGCCGCACCGGTTCAGTGTGTGTTCGTACACGCAGTGGCCGGGGCCGGAAAAATTATTTCAAGCCGTACTTGAGCTTAAGCGCGTCCACTGCCTTGATATAGTCGGCCATGAACTTGATGCCCCGCCGCATCAGCGCATTGGCGGACTTCATCTTCTGCACGTCGTTGGCCGCGATGGCGTCCCGTTGTCCCACGTACGCCTTCATCTGGCAGCCGGCGCCCTCCACGACCATCTTGTGGACCTTGAGCACCTCAAGGTTGGGCGTCTTGATCTTCTTGAGCGCCAGCACGAACTTCTTGTAGTCGGGAATCACCTGCTGGTCGAGCAGCCTCTCGTAGGCGTCGGCGGTCATCTTGCGGGCTTTCACCTTGCGAAGCGCCTGTTTGGCCTCTTCGGCGGCCTTGTGCTCCATGCGGGACAACTCCTGGACGTCCAGCAGGTACACCGCCACCTGCTCGGCCTCCGTGGTGGCGACCGCCGGGCCCGTCCACAACACCAGCAGGGCGATGAGAAAGCCCGCTGTCCAACGGAAGATCCGGACCTGCTCAGCCAACGTGCTGCTTGACAAAGCTGGTCAACGCCTGTTCGTTCATGTAGCCGACGTTCTTGCCCACCGGCTGGCCGTCCTTGAAGATGATGAGGGTGGGGACGCCCATGATGCCGTACTGCTGGGCGATCTGCGGGCTGTGGTCGGTGTCAAGCTTGAGGACTTTCATCTTGCCGCTCATCTCGCCCGCGATCTTGTCGACGACCGGGGCCATCATTTTGCACGGGCCACACCATTCGGCGTAGAAATCGACCAGCACCGGCAGATTGGACTTGAGAACTTCACTGTCAAAGTTTGCGTGATTGGTGGATGCGACCTGGCTCATGGGGCCTCCTTAGTATCGCCGCGCCTGACGCGGCGGGCGGGACGGCGCCCGCTCGTTCAGGGGCGCGGGTTCGTCGATTCGCGTTCCCTTTCCTGCCCGGACGCCTTTCAGGGAGGATCGTAGCTCACGGCCGCCCATCTCCCGACGGCTTCTAATCCGTCCAGCGCGGGCCGAGCACGAGCGGCCGGCCAGGATCGGCGAGATACTGGAGCAACGGCTCGGCCAGCGGCGGGTGCATGGCGATCTTGCCGAGCTCGCCTGGCGCGAGGTAGCGCGCCTCCTGCAGCCGCCCATCCGGCACGCGCACCCCCAGCGCACCCCCCACGACGCTCGCGGCGAAACACAGGTTGAGCACGTGCCGCGAGCGGTCCGGCGGGAGCGTTTCCCAGACCAGCGCCAATCCTCCGAGGATCACCTCGAGCCCGGTTTCCTCCAGGGCCTCGCGGCGCGCGGTTTCCTCAAGCGTCTCGCCGAACTCGACGCCGCCGCCCGGCAAGAGCCAGTACGAGCGGCCGTCCTTCTCATGGCGCACGAAGAGAACGCCCTGTTCGCTCTGGATCAGCAGGCTCACGCGCACGCGTACCGCGGTGGATTCAGGCACTCCGATGGCTTGGGCGCGCTCCTGATGCGTTCCTGCCGGGAACTCCTGAGCCCGCCAGGGCGGTCACCCGGTGCTTACCGTCCCCTGCCTTGCACCACGGGGCGCGCCCCACCACGCCGCCCCTTGTGCGGGTGGTGTATAATGGTTGCGCTTCGGCGCCCTCAGGCTGTTTTCGGCAGGTCATCGTCTATTGCGGCGTCCGACACGGCCGTCCTCACTATGAGCCTGACTGCCGAAACAGCGCACGCCTCCGTGACCTCTGGAAGTGATTAGCCCATGGCCTGGAAACTGATCGAAAAAGTAGACAGCCGCCTCGCCGACGAGGTGAACCTGACGCCCCCCGCGGCCGGCGGAGATGTGCGTATCGCCCTCTGCTACCCCAACACGTATTTCGTCGGCATGTCCAACCTCGGCTTCCAGGCCCTGTACGGACTGCTCAATCGGGAGCCAGGCGTGGTTTGCGAGCGCTCTTTCCTGCCCGATCCCGAGGACCTCGACGAGTACCGCCGCAGCGCCTCCTCGCTTTTCTCGCTGGAGAGCAAGACCCCGCTCCAGGAGTTCGACATCGTCGGCTTTTCGTGCAGCTACGAGCTTGACTTCGTGAACCTGCTGCGCATGCTCGACCTGGCAGGCATTCCGCTGCGCGCCGAGGATCGCGACGAGTCGTGGCCTCTCGTGCTCATGGGCGGCGCCATCTCATTCCTCAACCCGGAGCCGTTGGGCGATTTCATCGACGCGCTCGTCGTCGGTGAGGGAGAGGAGGCCGTCCGTCAGATCGTGGCGCTCTGGCGCCAGGGCGGGCGCGGTCCCCGGGCGGATCTCCTGAAGGCGCTGGCCACCCTGCCGGGCGTGTACGTTCCGTCCCTCTACAAGCACGCGTACAGCGGCAGCCGCATCGCGTCCTGCGTGATGACCGGCGGCGCGGCGCCCCACGTCAAGCGGCTGGCCGTGGAGCCCCTCGACTTTCCCACCCACACTTCAATCATCACGCCCCACACCGAGTTTTCCCGTTCGTTCTTGCTGGAGGTTTCCCGCGGCTGTCCCTATCTGTGCCGCTTTTGCGTGGTGGGCTACGTGTACACGCCCAATCGCTGGCGTGACGTGGAAATGCTCTGGAAGGCCTGCGAGGTCGGGTTGCAGCACACCAACCGGGTGGGAATGCTCGGCGCGGTGGTCAACCTCTATCCCAAGATGCCCGATCTGACCCGCCGCCTGCTGGAGCGCGGAGCCCACTGCTCGTTCGCATCGCTGCGCGCGGACAGCCTGTCCGACGCGGTGGTGGATGCGATTCAGGCAAGTGGACAGGAGACGCTGACCCTCGCGCCGGAAACCGGTGATCCGGACCTGCGCTGGTTCATCAACAAGCGGATGAAGAACGACGCCCTCTTCAAGGCGCTCGAAAAGGGCGTGACGCGGGGGGTGCGGAACTTTCGGCTGTACTTCATGATGGGCATTCCCGGCGAGGGCGAGGCAAACGTCGCGGAGACCATCCGCATCATTGATGAGTGCCATCGCATGATTCGGGAAAAGGCGAAGCCCGGCGCAACGCTGTCGGTGAGCGTCAGCCAGTTCGTGCCCAAGGCTGGCACACCGTTCCAGTGGATGCCGCTGGTGCGGGCCGAAGACGTGGGAGATCGCATGAAGCGGGTCGCCACCCGTTTCAAAGGCGCTCCGGGCCTGCGGTTGAATACGGAGAGCCCGCGCTGGTGCAAGATCCAGGGACTGCTGGCCCGCGGCGACCGTCGGCTGGGGCGGGTGATGGAGCGCGTGCTGTGGAGCAGCTCCGCTTCGCAGTGGCGGCGCGCGATGGAAGAGGAGGGGCTGGACATGGACGACATGCTGTACGGGGCCCGCAATCCGGGCGATCCGGCGCCCTGGGACGTCGTCCAGACGCCCGATTTGCGGGAGCGCATGCTCCGCGAGCTTGAGAAAGCCAACCTGTTCGCCGAATCCAGGCAACTTGTGACCGTCGGTGCCTGAGGCCGGCTCGTACTCGGCGCCTCCGAGCCCCTCGATTCGCCAACCCCTGCTGCGCATTCCCGAGCTGCACCAGGCGGAGCTGGTCAAGCGGCCCGGACACGTTCCCTATTTCACGTTCCCCTCGATCGAGGCCAGCGGGGTCGCGTTCTGCGCGTTCAGCACCCGGCTTGGCGGCGTCAGCGGCGCGCCCTTTGACAGTCTGAACCTGGGCGTCACCACTCGCGATGGCGCCGACAACGTTCGCGAGAACCGCCAGCGCTTCTCCCGCGCGCTGGGCTACAAACTGCGCGAATTCATCCGTCTGGAGCACGGCTGCCAGGTTCACGTCCTGCGCGAGGCGCGCGCCGAGCACGACGCTTTCCTGCCGGTCGCGGACGCCGTGATCACCAGACTGCGCGGAGTTCCCATCACGATCTACTATGCGGATTGCGTGCCGGTGCTGCTGGTGGATCCCATCACTCCGGCGGTCGGACTGGTGCACGCCGGCTGGCGCGGCACCGTCAATGAGGTCGTAGCGCGTACCGTCGAGGCCATGGAAGCAGCCTTTGGCAGCGACCCGGGCCGCCTGCTGGCCGGCCTCGGATCCTCCATCGGCCCGTGCTGCATGCAAGTTGACGAGGACGTCGCGACGGTGGTCCGGGAGGCCTTCCCACAATGGCAGGAGTCCATCGTTGGTCCCTTTAATAAAGGCACCGGTAAGTCGATGATAGACCTGTGGGAGTTGAATTGCCTTCAGTTAGT
>VGFD01000129.1 GCA_016868975.1 Armatimonadota bacterium
CAGGTGCCGTAGACGTAATTCACGCCCCAACGGCCGTACCACGCGCCGTCCTGCTCCTGCTCGGACTGCAGGAACGCGATGGCCTTCTGCACGTGCGGATCGTGCGGCGACGCCCCGAAGCGGGCCAGCGACTCCAGCACCCGCGCGGTGATGTCCGCGGTCGGGGGATCGAGCATCGCGTTGTGATCCGCGAAGGGGACCGTGGTGAAAATCTCGCGATCGTTGTCCACGTCGAACGCGGCCCAACCGCCGTTCTGGCTCTGCATGGCGGTCATCCAGGCCACACCGCGCTCAATGGCGGCCTTGCGCGCCTCGTCGTCGTCGCCCGGGAAGCGCACGCCGTCGAGCGCCATCAACACCATCGAGGTGTCGTCCACGTCGGGATAATATGCGTTGGCGAATTCAAAATACCATCCGCCGACCGGCACGTTGGGCCGATAGCGGTGGATGTCCGCCTGTTTGCGCACCTCGCGGCCCAGCAGCCATTTCGCGGCGCGCAGCATGACCGGATCGTCGGGCGAAAGCCCGCTTCCCTGCAGGCACACCAGCGTCAGCGCGGTATCCCACACCGGCGAGAAGCACGGCTGCATGCGCAGCGCGCCGTCTTCCACGATCTCTAACGCGTAGACTTCCTTCCAGGCCCGCTGCAAGCGGGGATCGTTATCCGGATATCCCAGGCAGCGCATCGCCATGATGGTGTTGAGTATGGGCGGGAAAATCGCGCCCACGCCGCCGCTGTCTTCCTGGTGCTCGAGCATCCAGGCTTCGCAGCGGCGCAAGGCCTCGGCGCGGAAGGGTTTGGGACCCTGAGCTTCCATGACCTTGAGCGCCTTGTCAGCGGCCAGGAAGAAATTCCGCCAGGAAACCAGCTTGGAGTCGAACGACATGTGCATTCGCTTCGGATTCCTGCCGCCGACGAACAACTCATCGAGGCGGGCGTGCGGCGGAACCGGCACCACCGGCTTGAAATTCCAGATAATCGCCATGGTGATCACCATGGCTCGCGACCACGAGGAAATCGCGTAAATATTGAAATACGCCGAGGTGGGCAGCAGGATCAACTCCGGCGGGATCGCGGGCACCGCCTGCCAATCGTACTGCCCGATCATCGCAAGATTGAACTTGGTGAACGAGTTGACCGCGGTGATGCCGCCGTACTCGAGGATGGCGTTGCGCGCTCTTGCCATGTGCGGCGCGTCGGGGTCGTCGCCGACCAGTTTCAAGACGAAATACGCCTTTACCGACGCCGAGACTTCCACCGGGCCGCCGGGATAGATGTTCCAGCCGCCGACCTCCATCTGCTTGCGGCGGATCTGCTCGGCAAGCAGACGGGTCTTCTCCGAGACCCGGTGCTCCATGAAGTAGAGCATCATCGCATACTCGGATTCCAGGATGGTATCGCCCTCCAGCTCGGCCACCCAGTACCCGTCCGGGTGCTGGACGCGGGCGAGCCATTCGCGGGCGTGCTGGACGGCCTGCTGGCTCTCAGCCAGAAGTGGTGGCGTCTGAGTGGCGGTGGAGGCTGAAAGGGACATGACGCTCCTTTCGGGGCGCGCGCGGATGATCGCGACTCGGGATGACAGCGCCGATTTTCGGAGAATCTGGCGCAAAACTTTCAATTTTATTCGCCCGCAGCCCCTGACGCTCCTGCCCCGGGGCGGGGACGAGCCATTTTAACACGCGAGGTCAACCACCTTCTTTGGCACGGGTCGCACAGCCGACGCCTTTCCGGGGTTGATCGTCCTGGCGGACTCAGCGGGAAGGAAATGGGTCTGGCGGCCCGAAGCCCGCCGCTTCACCATGCCCGTGAGGAACGTCGATCCGCCGCTCTCGCTGGAGGCCTCGTATCACCTGTGCGACGGCATCGCGCGCGAGAAGGCCCGCAATTTCTACTACGGATTCCGCCTGCTGGAACGCCCGCGGCGGCTCGCGCTTTCCGCGGTGTACGCCTTCTTCCGCGCGGTCGACGACGTGGCCGACGGCGAGGCCTCCGCGGCCATCCGCGCCCGCGGCCTCAACGGCTGGCGCGACCGCCTGGACGCCGCGCTGCGCGAGGATCCGTACGCGCTGGCCGCCGCGCCCGAGCTCCCGGCTCTGTGCGACGCCGTTCGCCGCTACGCCATCCCGGTGAAGTGTTTCCACGACCTGCTCGACGGCGCCATCATGGATCTCGAGGTCGACCGCTACGAGACCTTCGAGGATCTCTACGGCTACTGCTATCGCGTGGCCTCGACGGTTGGACTGGTGTGCGTGCACGTGTTCGGCTTCGACGGCTCCGACGAGGCGCTGCAAATGGCCGAGTGGTGCGGCATCGCGTTTCAGCTCACCAACATCATGCGGGACGTCGAGGAGGACGCGCTCCTGGGCCGCGTCTACCTGCCCCAGGAAGACCTGCGCCGTTTCGGCCTGCGCGGGGATGACCTCACCGGGATGCAAGCCGGCTTGATGGACAAATTTCGCGGCGTCATGGCCCTCGAGGGCGCCCGCGCGCGCAGCTTTTATTTGAGGTCCGCGCCTCTCGTGGATCGTATCATCCCGCAATCGCGCGGCGCGTTCGAGGCCATGGCGGGAATCTACCGCGGCCTCCTCGACAAGATCGAGCGCGAGCGCTACGCCGTCTTTGGCCGCCGCGTCAGCCTCAGCAAGGCGGCCAAGATCGGCCTGCTGCTAAAGGGGCTGCTGCGATGAGCCCGACAGGGCGAAGCAGGCCGTCAAGACCGAGAGGACGTCGGCCGTGCCCATGAGTCCACTCTTCGTGAAGACCATCGTGCTCACGCTGGTGGCGGTCATGGGGACCACTTTCGGCGAGACGTTCTTATCCATCGGAATGCGCAAGATCGGCGAGGCGCCGCCGCTGGCCGGAGACTGGCGCCCCCTGTTCGCCTTTTACGTGAAGGCGTTCATGAGCCCGTGGGTCATCGGAGGCATCTTCTGCCTCGCGCTCTATTTCTTCGTCTTTCTGCAACTGGTGTCGTGGGCGGATCTTTCCCTGGTACTGCCCATGACCGCGCTCACCTTCGTGCTCGCCACCATCCTGGCGAAATTCTGGATCGGGGAGCACGTGAGCCTGATGCGCTGGGTGGGAACGTTCATCATCGTGCTGGGCGTGGTCATCGTGGCCACCACTGGCGTGCACGACGTAAACTCCGTCCCGGAGAGCAAGTTTCAGTAAGGCCCCGGTCTACTTCTTTTTCCCGTTGCCGCGCCGCGCTGGGCCCTTACGGCGCGCGGATTTCACCTTCGGCAGCGCGGCGGGCACCGGCGTCGGATCAACGGGCGTGGGCTCGCCCTCGTCCTCTCCCTTGATGCCTTTCAGGTACTGTTGCAGCGTAACCCCCGGTGAATAGCGGGCCAGCCCCAGCGTGGTCCACTGCAATTGCGCGCCCGCCGACACCGCGCCCGGGGGCAGCGCCAGCAAGCGCCGGTTGACGAGCTGCAGCCACTCCACCGTGTCTGGCCCGAGCGGCATCCCCTCCTGGCGAAACGGCTCCACGAAGCTGTCCTTCAGGGTGCGCACTTCGCGATCGGTCAATTCGTAGTCGCGCGCGATACCCTCCAGCCCGCGCTCCAACGACTGCAGGCTGGCCGGGTCCGGCGGCGCCACCACCGAGATGAACAGGTTCAGAGGGATGCTGAACAGGCCGTGCATGAGTTCCGCCCTCTTCGTGGGCAGGGGGATGTATCCCTGGCGCTCGAAGTCCGCGTCACAATGACCTGTCCCCGCTGTGCCGGCACCGGCGTGTGCGCCGAGTGCAAAGGCGAAGGCAGCCTGAAATGTCCCAACTGCGAAGGCTCCGGTCGGAGCACGCGAACCAGCGGGGGAACGATTTCCTGCAGCCGCTGCAAGGGCTCCGGACGGGAAGCCTGCAATCCCCGCTGCGACTCGTGCCTGGGCAGCGGCGAGATCACCACCGAGCAGCAGAAGGACATTGCCGAGAAGTACGCCCTCAAGGGCGCGCCCATCGCCGAGCGCGTCTCCTTTGGCGCCACCCAGACGCTGGTCGCGATCCTGTTGCTGGTGTTCGTGCTGCAAGGGCAGTTTCCGGAAATTGGCAAGATGGGCGCGTTCTACGGCCCGCTCGCGTTCCACGGGGAATGGTGGCGCCTGGTGACCGCGCAGTTCATCCACGGGGGATTCATCCACGTCGGGATGAACGCGTGGTTTCTGTTCACCACGGGTCCGGCGCTGGAAGGCATGATCGGCTCGACCCGCTTCGTGGCCGTTTTCTTGCTGTGCGGAATCGTGGGATTTCTATTTTCCGGCTGGTTTGGCCACAATCCGTCCGTGGGCGCGTCGGGCGCCCTGTTCGGCATCGGGGGGATGCTGGTCGGGCTGCACTGGCGCTGGCATCTCTTCACCAACGACAGCATCCGCCCGTTCTTCATCTGGATGGTGGTGTGGATGGCCTACGGCTTCCTGGCGCCGGGCATGCGCATCGACAACTGGGCGCACCTCGGCGGCGGGCTGAGCGGGCTGTCGATCGCTTACCTGATTCCCCGGGGGTGGATCAGTTCAGCATGAGATGGAGGCGGCGCAGGCGCTCCAGATCGCGCTCGATCGCCTCCGCGTCCTCCGGCCGCTGCGGGGATTTCTCCAGATAGGCGCGCAGATCCGAGCGCGCCGCCGGGTAGTGCGCGAGCTGCGCGTTGATCAACCCGCGGTCGCGCAGCTCGCGGGGATCGTCCGGGGCCAGCATCACCAGCAGATCTTGCACCCAGAGCGCCTTTTCGAAATTGGTGTCGCGCAGGTAGATGCCCTTGAGATTATTCAGCACGCGCACCATGATTCGATCGGCCGACCAGGGGACGAGAAACTCCGCGCGCCAGGGCAGCCGCCCGCCGTGCAATTTCTCCACCATGCGCTGGCAGTCCGCCGCGCTCATCGGGCGGCCCTCGTGGAAAGGATCCACGTACACCTGCTCGCCGGCCCGCTGCAAGCCCACCACGAAATGGCCGGGCAGTCCGATGCCACGCGCGCTCGCGCCGGCCCCGGTGGCCACGTGCATGTAAATTAGTGAAAGCGTGATGGGAATTCCGCAGCGCCGATCGATCACCTCGTTGAGAAATGAATTCCGCGGATCGTAATAATCCTCGTCGTTGCCGCGCAGGCCGGCATCCCCGAAAAGGATGTCGTTGACGACGTCCACCACGTCGGACAGCGGGCCGCCGCCCTCGGCCATGCGGCGCCCCGCCTGCAGGGCCCAGGCGCCGAGCTGCTCGTGGTAAGCCTCGAGATCGAGCTCGGGATATTCCTCGCAGGCGAGCAGCAAGGCAGCGCGCGTGATGTCGGCTCCGTCACGCGCGTCGGCCACGAGCTGCTGAAGTCGGCCGCGCCGCTCCAGGATGGTGTGATCCAAGGAACCCTCCCCGACGCCAAAAAAGGGCGCCGTGGAGCCCTTTTCGGCCCATGCGGGAGGGATCCCTCCGGACAGCGCGGAAAGCGGCGCCCCGTGAGCCCCCTCGAAGAGTCCGGCGTCCTCTCGGTAGGCGAAGGATATCCCATCAAGAAGGCCGTCAACCGGGCGATTCGCGTGCTGCGCGAGGGCGGGGTGATCGTGTACCCCACGGACACGACGTACGGCATCGGCTGCGACCTGTTCAACAAGCCAGCCATCGAGCGCGTGTACTCAATAAAAGGAATTCGACGCGCCAAGCCGCTCTCGTTCATCTGCGCGGACCTCAAGGACATTGCGAAGTACGCCAAAGTGAGCAACTACGCCTACCAGACCATGCGGCGCCTGCTCCCGGGCCCCTACACGTTCATCCTACCGGCCACGAAGCTGGTGCCCGACCTGATGGTCACGAAACGCAAGACCGTGGGCATCCGCGTGCCGGACAACGAGGTCTGCCTGGCCATCGTCACCGAGCTGGGCAATCCCATCATCAGCACCAGCGCGTCGGTGATGGACGAAGAAGTGATCAGCGACCCCGAGGAGATCGAGCGCACTTTCGGACACGGCGTGGACCTGGTGATCGAGACCGGCCCGCTCGCCTCGCTGCAATCAAGCGTGATCGACCTGGTGGACGACAACCCGGTCATCGTCCGCGAGGGCGTGGGCGACGTCTCGATGTTTCGTTAAGGGCGGACTTTCGCGGCGCGTAGCGCCACGCCGTCGACTCCATCGCGGGCTGCGTGGCAAGCAGCCCGAACCTCAGGATCTCATGGACGCCACCACCATGGACTGTGTGTGAAAGTTCCCGGGTAGGATTGAAGTCAGACCATGGTGGGAATACTTTACTCTGGGAAATAGGTGCTTCGCCGTCAGGCTTACGCCTTTTGAACAATTGTCCGTGCTGGTTGGAAGGATTATCATAATACGAGACAACCGCGAGACGGGCCAGGAGGGCCCTGATGGGGAGCGATGCCAGGAATGGCCAGGATACTGGTGGTTGAAGACGATCGACAGGTCCTCATGCTGCTGAAGCGGGTCATTGCCACCGTCCCGGGGCAGCACGAAGTAATGGAGGCGGCCAACGTCTACGATGCGCTGGAGTGGGTGAAGGCCCGCAAGCCAGACCTCATCATGCTGGACTGCCTGCTGTCGAAGGCCACCACGGGCAATGGCTTCATGATGTATTACCAGCACATGGTAAAGGCCGGCGCCCTGCGCGAAGTCCCATCATCATGGTGAGCGGCATGCCCCTCAAGCAACTCGAGGGCCTCAAGGCCGCCTATGGCGCCATCAAGCAGGTTTTCCAGAAGCCATTCGACATCGAAGACCTTCGCCAGGCACTGATGAACTGGCTGCCCGAGCAACCTGCCCCCCAGGAGATGCTCGTTCAGGCCTAGCGCGCACGCGGAGCCTGGAGTAAACAAACAGACGTTCGGTTTGCGAACGTCTGTTTGTTTCAGCGCTCCAGGCGCTCTACGACCGGCTGCAACTTCTGAATCCTCGCCCTGGCCGGCGGGTGAGACGCAACGAGGCGCTCCAGCAACTGGGGCTTGCTGTGCTCCATCTTGTCGAAGAATTCCAGGACCCGGAGCAGCCCCTTCGGGTCGTACCCCGCGCGGTTCGAGAAGCCCACGCCGATGCGATCCGCCTCGTATTCGAGCTGGCGGCCCAGGCCGCTGCCGCTGAGCACTTCCAGGACCTGGGTGGCCGCGTTGTCCTGCTCCTGGCCGGTCAGCTTGACCTGCGCGCGCCGCAGCATCCTCAGCATGAAAAGCCTCTTGAACGCGTGGCTCTGGGTGGCGTGCACCAGCTCGTGGCCCAGCACGCCGGCCAGCTCGTCGTCGTCGGGCTCGCACTCCATCAGGCCACGGAACACGTACACGTATCCGCCCGGAAAAGTGATCGCGTTGATGGCGTCGTTGTCGACCAGCTTGAAGGTGAACGGAAGATCCGTCCGGCCGGTGGCGCCGGCGACCTTGCGCCCGATGCGCTGGATGCGTGCCAGTTGGGGACCGCCCATCATGTGCTGGCTGGACTCGAATCGCTCGGCTGCCTTGCGTCCCACGTTGATCTCTTCCTGGACGGGGAAGTTCAGCAGGCCGGCGTCGACCGGCATCACCAGGGCAATGAGCAGGAGCAATACAGCCAAGCCAGCCGGGACAAAGCGACGTGGGCTCATGTTGCGACCCTTTCGCGGCCCAGGGTGCGGGCCCTTTAGAGAGGTCAACCCTCTGTTGTGTGGTTTGTGTGGTGATTTTGGGTGTGACGCCGGTTAGACCCCAAAAGTGTCCAAAGGTTGGCGGGCGTAATCTTCTACACCTCAGACCTCTGAAAGTTAACGAAAGTTTTACACGCAGTTTACAAACCGTTCACAATGTTACAGAAAGACTACCTTTTACTCGACCCCCGAATGTTGTGAGATGAACGTAGGGAGGACGCAGACGGCTGCGTCCTGGAGAGCTTGCAGATGAGGGTTACAGGCGTTGCAACCAGTGGAAACCACCGACTGGATTGAGCGGCCGACCTTGGAAGTCACCGTTCGGGCGGACTGGAGGACGAAGCTTCGGATCGCCTCAAAGCGGCTCGAGGCGGCGCTTCGCCGCTTGTTCTCCCGCGCAGCGAAGCCCGTCACGCCGCATTTGTACGTTGCCAGACCGTCGGAAGGCCCCGCGGCCCAGCTTATCGGCACCTGGCGCGTGCTCGACGTTCTGGCCAGCGGCACCAGCGCCACCGTGTATCGCGTGGTCCCGGCCTGGGCGCCAAACTCCACCGAGCACTTCGCGCTCAAGCTGCACTCCGATCGCCTTGCCTCCGAACAGGACGCGCGCAGCCGCTTCCGCCGCGAGATCCGCATCTTGAAGGGCTTCAAGCACCGCAACGTGGTGGGGATGATCGAGGCCGGCGAACACCAGGGCCGCCTCTTCATCGTGATGGAGCTGGTCGAGGGCCGCAATCTCCGCCAGGCGCTGGAGCGCCAGAAGCCGCAGCTCACCGGCAAGCTCGACTGGAGCATCCAGATCACGCGCGCGCTCTCCGCGGTGCACCGCCGCGGCATCGTGCACCGCGATTTGAAGCCGGAGAACATCCTCACCACCCGCGTCGGCGTCATCAAGCTGGCCGACTTCGGGCTGGCGGTGCAAGACAAGCTCCAGCAGGTGACGCGCACCGGTCTGCTGGTGGGAACGCCCGCCTACATGGCGCCCGAGACCCTGCTGGGCGGCGAGCCCGACAAGCGCAGCGACCTGTACAGCCTGGGCGTGCTGCTCCACGAGATCTTCACCGGCCGCATGCCGTTCGAGGCGAGCACGGTCAGCCAGTTCATCGACGCACACCTGTTCGCACGACCGATTTCCCCGCAGCGCGTCTGCCCGGGGATGCCGAAAGGCCTTTCGGACGTCATCCTCAAGCTCCTCGAAAAGAGCCCCGAAGATCGCTACCAGACCGCGGACGAGGTCCGCGAGGCCCTGGAACCCGTGCTCGCCGCCGTGGTCGGCGTCCCCGACCCCCGCGGACACCGCACGGGGATCGTGGCGTAAGCGGCGTTTGGCTAAAGGCTCGCTTTTTTCCGCGCGGAAAACGAACAATCTTTCGCATCCGCACCAGTCAACCCATGCGCGTTACTCACACAGGATGTCAACCCTCGTCGTCGCGGTCGTCCTTGCGCATCTCGCCCGGGGCGTGCCAGCGAGAGGCACCCAGGATCCACGACATGATGAGCACGTACACGATGCTGTGGTTGTAGGTAAACCATCCCGGCAATAGAAACGCCGCCGCGTTCAGCTTGACGTAGCCGACCAGCAGCCAGTACAGCGGCAGGAAGATGCACCCCAGGCCCAGGGTCACCACCACCCAGGTGGCCCAGACGAACGCCGCAATCTCGCCCATCACCACAATGACCAGGGCGACCACCGCGGCGTCTACGATCAGGCCGACCTGCGGATCCGCCACCAGGTGCCGCTTGTCGCTCAGGTGGATCCAGCCCAGCCAGTTAAAGAGCAGCACCCACAGGCCGCCGAACAGAAAGTTAAGAATGAAGCGCATGTAGCGCAGTTCCCGGCGCTCAGGTCTTACTCCTTCGGGAACCAGGGGGTGTCGACAATCACCGCACTACTGCGGACGCCACTCTGGGCCGACCTCTTGGTCCTCCGCGACTGCGCTCCTCAACGTACCCGAAAGTACGCCTACGGTGCTCGCTTGTGCGGACCGGCGACTTCGACTCCAGCCTGACGTCCTCGCTACGAGCCGCGAATGTCAACACCCCCTGGTCCGATCGAACGAGCGGAATCCTATTCTTCAGGCCATTTCCATCACGTGATAAGGCCGCGGCTTCATTGATGCGTGGAAGACGCCGTGCTATAATTGCGACACTGGTCAGGCCGCCTCGCGAATGGCGATCGATGGGTCGCCCGGTGAATACATATCGAGCAACCATCGGGGGCGGCACCCAATCCTGCTGAAAAAGGTGATCGCCATCCGCAGCCAGAGGCTGTTTGCCGCGCTAGTCCTTCTGTTCGTCGCGGTTCTGGTGCCCTCCACGCGCACCCACGCCCAATCCGCCCCACCGGTCAACGTCGCGCTCTTTGATTCCTACGTCGATCTGGTGTACCGCGAGTCCTTGCTGGAGCCCAGCAAGGAGATTCTCGTGCAGGGCGCCGCTCAGGGCATCCGCGCCTACGTCGCCAAGAAAGGCTTCGACGCCTCGCTTGCGCCGCTGCCCAGCGACGTGGAAGCCCTCAAGAAGGAGTACCTGGACGCCCTCGCCGCGCATCCGGAGCTGAACAGCCACGAGATGTTCTACGTCGCCATGAAGGCGATGCTGCTGCCCCTCAAGGAGCAGTACACGCGGTTCCTGACCCCTGTCGAGTACAGGCACTTGCAGGCCCGCGTGGAAGGCACCGACGAGTCCAACCTGGGCTTCCGCGTCGAGGCCGACAGCCAGGCCAACCAGGCCATCACCGTCGCGGAAGTCTTTGACGACACGCCCGCCGCGCAAAACGACGTCCGTGCCGGGGACCGTCTCACCGAAATCGAGGGACAGCCCACCGAGGGGATGGCGCTGGGACGCGCCAAGGAACTGCTTTGCGGCCCGACCGGCTCAAGCGTGAAGCTCGCGTTCTCCCGTGACGAGAAGGTGAGCCGCGTGGTCCTGACCCGCACCGCGGTCAACGCGCCCACCGTGATCTACCAGAAGCTTTCCAGCCAGGTCGGCTACATCCGCGTCCACGCGTTCGCCCAGAACGTGGGAATCGAGCTGGACAAAGCGCTGTCGGCCCTCGAGGGACACGGCGTGAGCGCCTACGTGGTGGATCTGCGTGACAACCGCGGCGGCTACGTATCCTCCGCGGTGGACGTGGCCAGCCGCTTCCTGCCGGCCGGCACGCGCATCATGTCGCTGGCCCAGCGCAAGCGCTCGCCGCTCAACTACACGGCCTACCCCACACAGCGCGGCCGCAAGCCGGTGGTGGTGCTGGTCAACGAGCGCACCGCCAGCGCCTCGGAGATCGTGGCCGGCGCCCTGCAGGATCACCAGATTGCCACCATCATGGGCTGCCGAAGCTTCGGCAAGGCGCTCGTGCAGAAGGTGGTGCCGCTGCCCGACGGATGCGCGTTCACCATCTCCACCGGGCGCTACCTCACCCCCAAGGGCCGCGACATCCACAAGCACGGCATCACGCCCGACGTGGCGCTGCGGATGTCGTCGTTCGCGCCAGTCGCCGCTGACACCGACATTCAGCGCGCGGTGGCGCTCCTGGAGTCGCGGCTCGGCGCATTGACGCCCTAAGCTGGGACTGTTGTAATGGTCCGGCGCGAGGGCGCGCCCTCCAGCACGTTCGTGTGAACGCCGCCGAAGGAACCCGCCTCGAGCCTGACAATCCCGCCGGACATGGTGTTTGCCGACCCTAACCATCGGCACGCCATAGAAAGGAAAGGGCCATGGCTGCCACCATCTGGAAGGGACATCTCGCCTTCGGATTGATTTCGGTCCCGGTCCGCCTCCACGCGGCGGCGCGCAAGACGACCATCTCGTTCAACATGCTGCACAAGGAGTGCGGATC
>VGFD01000130.1 GCA_016868975.1 Armatimonadota bacterium
GCCCGTGGCGACGCCCATCATCGTGTGGAAGGTGGACGGGCACCTGGACCGATTCTATTTGCCGGTCCAGCCCGCCGAGGGGCCGCCCGCTGGAGCGCCTGGATTTCGACGCCAAGAACTGTCTCGTCACCTACCGCTCGGACTCGCAGGGCCGCACCCGCCGCGTGCAAGCTCTCGACTTCATGGCCGATCTGTCGGTTCACATTCCCCGACCCGGGCGAGCACGGCGTGAGCTACCTGGGCCGTTGCAGCAACCGGTCGCGTGGCAGTCGGCGCAAGCGAGACACACTCGAACACCTCGGCATCCCGTGGCCTGCCCGCCAGACCCGCTAGGAACTCTGACCGCGCGGCAGAAGTGGTAGCCGAACGGTGCTACGGGCGCCGTCGGCTTCAGAAAGGAGCAATCGTCGTGCGGCACGGGCTTTTCATTCTCGCCGCTGTGTTCTGTTTGACCATCGCTCCCGCGCGGGCCGCCGATTATCCGTCGGTGGCCCACCTCAAGCCCTATAGCGCGGAAACCCGCTACATGTCGCTGCCAGGTTACCTCCGCTTTCTCGTGTACCAGCGTGAGGGGATCTGGATTACCCACTCGGCTTGCGCAACGCTCGTCGAGCGCCAACGTGCCGCGGGCCTGCCTCCACAGCCCAGCGCGGTGGAGCCGCCCCAACCGGCCAACACGCCCGCCGCCAGTGCCTATACCGTAGGCCCCGGCGAAGTCGGCCCGCCCATCCGCATGTTCCCAGCCCGGGACGGTCCGCAGTGGCCCGATCCCTGACCATCACGCGGCCCGGGGGATTACGGATTCCCCGGGCCGCGTGCGTTTACGCTGAGCCGCAACGTACCGAAGCGCCGACCAGCTACCCCTCGAGCGGGCGATTATACGCGGCCTGGCAAAGCGTCAGTCTCCGAGGCGACCTCTGGCTCGTAGCACGCCGATACGGAGTCTGGCGCGCGGATTCACCACCCGCTGCATGGATAACCGCGCATTGCACGGTAATATTACCACGCAATGCGTGGTTAACCGGATTTCGAGGTTGAGTAACCTCGACGTTCAGGGTGCTCGCCCGGGAAGGCACGCTCCTCGACCGCGACGGAGTCTTCAACCGCCTTCACGGCACCATCCGCACGCCCGAACAGCTTGGAGCGAGGGCGTCACCCTCGGGCAGGCGGAGACGGACAGGTACCACGACATCGCCGCTGCTTTGCCGGTCAAAGCGGGCGACGACTACTACATCGCGCTGGCCGAGCACGCCAACGGAACCGAGCGCGGCTTCTCGTGGTGCAGCACCGCCGACAGAACCTTCAAGATGTACGACGTGGGCGGCGCCATCACCGGACACCGGCGCGGTGTACGCGGTGGGTGGGCGAGAACGGCACGGTGCTGATGCTGGAGCCGCCGCTCGAGCCCGGCGAGCACGTGGAAGCGAACGTCGGCCCCAAAAATTTCTCATGGGCAAGCAGGGATCGCCAGCCCGGGGAAAGTAACTTTACATTACAAAGTAAATTTGGAGAACGCCATGGAAGTCGACCGCGCCCTGGCGCAGATCGCCGAGATCCACCGCCACCTGGACCGCACCGAGTGCTATCGCGGCTACCGTTCCGCGACAATGGCCCTCACCGCGGCGGTGGCCGTGGCGGGGGCCTTGCTGCAACCGAAGCTCCTCGGAGTTCACCCCACTCCGGTCGGGTTCGCCGCCTTCTGGCTGGTGCTGGCGGCAGTAAACGTGGCCCTGGTGGCGGGTGAGATCGCGGCCGACATCACGCTGCTCTCCCCTCGCTTGCAGCGCCTGACGTGGCGCGTGGTGTCCCAGTTTCTCCCCTGCCTGGCGGCGGGCGCGCTGATCCCCGTCGCCTTCGCGCAAACCTCGGTGGAATTGCTGCCCGGGACCTGGGCCGCGCTGTTTTCCCTCGGCGTGTTCGCGTCGCGCCCCTATCTTCCCCATGGCGTCGGCTGGGTAGGCCTGTACTACTTGATGGCCTCGGCCGGACTGTTCGCTCTGGGGGCCGGCGCGCTCCATCCCTGGGCCATGGGCACCTGCTTCGCGATCGGCCAGACCTACCTCGCCGGCGTGCTCTACTGGAACCTGGAAAGGGGGACTGGCGATGTCGTCTGAGAGCGCGGGACGGTTTGCCTACGACGGACTTGATCGCATTCTGCACGAAAAGGCGCGCCTGGGGATCATGGCCTCGCTGCTGTCTTATCCCTCCGGGCTGATGTTCACCGACCTGAAGGCGCTTTGCGCGCTGACCGACGGCAACCTGAGCCGTCACCTGCAGGTGCTCAGCGCCGCCGGATTGGTGGAAATCTGGAAGAGCCACGACCGCCGCCCGCAGACGCTGTGCCGCCTGTCCACGCACGGGCGGGAACGCTTCCTGGCCTACCTCGAGGAACTGGAGCGCGTGCTGAGCGACGCGTCGGCCTTGAAGGCCGTGCGGGTGCCGGACGTGGCGGCCGGCTGGGCGCCCGCATGAACCCGTTTTTTTGCCACAATACTTTGCATCGCAATGGAGAGAAACATGCGCGTGCTGGTTGCTGAACATCACGGCATGTGCTTCGGCGTGCGCGACGCCATCGCGCTGGCGCGCTCGCTGCCCACTCCGGACACAGTCACCGTGTACGGCGAGCTGGTGCACAACGAGCAGGTCAACGCCTCGCTGGCCGCCCGCGGGCTGGCCATTTCCAGTGAAGCCGGGCGGACCATCCCCGACACGCCCGCCGTCCTGGTGACCGCGCACGGCATCAGCGACCTCGAACGGGGACGCCTCCTCGCCTCGGGCAAGCGCATCGTGGACGCGACCTGTCCCCTGGTGCGGCGCGTGCACCTGATCGCGCACCGGCTGCGCGATCAGGGATGGTTCGTCGTCGTGCTGGGACAGGCCGGCCACGTGGAAGTGCGCGGCATCGTCGAGGATCTCTGGCGCTGGGCGGTCGTGGGAAGCATCGACGACGCGCGGCGGTGGGATGCCGACCGCATCGCGGTCATCTGCCAGACCACGACGCCGCCGGAACAGGCGGAACTGCTGGGCGCCGCGGTGGCGCGGGCCAATCCGCACGCCGAGATCCGCTTCGTGGACACGATCTGCGCGCCTACCCGGGAGCGGCAGCAAGCCCTGAGGTCCCTGCTGGGCGTGGTCGACGCGCTGGTCGTGGTCGTCGGACGCCACTCCAACAACACCCGCAAGCTGGCCGCGACGGCCGCCGCGCGCGGCATCCCGTGCACGCACGTGCAAACCGCCGCGGAGCTCGATGCCCGCTGGTGCGCGCAGTTCGGCACGGTGGGGCTGACCGCCGGAACGTCAACGCCGGACGAGACCATCCGCGCTGTGCACGAGCGGCTGATCCGCATCGGTCAGGAGGTGGCGTGATGAAGTGGCTGGGGGAGTATGAGGATCTTGCGTGGTTCGTCGCGGTAATCGCGGTGAGCGCCCTGCTCGCCTGCGCGGTGAATCGGATCCACCTGCCGGCGGATTATTCTTCCTCGTCCTCGACCTGCATCCCCAGCGCCAGCTCCGCCATCGCGCACTGCGCCATGGCGTCCTCGACAGCCTCGGCGGACTCCAGCAGGGAGTTGATCTCCTTTTTGCGCTTTTCCCCGGCGAGCCGCAGCTTCAGCCTGCGCCAGCGGCGCTTGAGCCCGCCGCGCACTTTCGGAGCCATCACGCGCCAGGACGGCCGCACGTAGTAATAGCGGACCTCGGTCTGGGCGCTGCGGGCCTGGGCGCGGCGCGCGCCACCCTCGCCTCTCTCTTTCGAGTCGGCCGGAGCCTTCCCGCTCGTGCTCTTGCGCGGCGGAGGCGTGTGGCTGGCCCATGCGCGGAGTCCACCGATTCCCATAATCGCTTCTCACGACCGGGGAAAGCCCCGACAATCCACAAGTGTTGCCGTTCTGTGAACGCCTGGACAATCCGCGCTGATGTCGTGATAAGCGGGTTGATGTTTGACAAGTTCAAGGGGATGTTCGGGTCCAAGGACAGTCTTGCCGGCGCCAGCGCCACCACGCTGGTCGCCGAAGCGCGGTTCGAGCAGAAGAACGGCGCTCTTGGCAAGGCCGCCTCATTGTTCGAGCAGGCGGTGCGGACCGACGAAGGCCACGCCGACGCGCATCGAGGACTGGCCGACCTGTACTTGCTGCAAGGCAAGGAGGACGACGCCCTGCGCCACTTCGAGCGGGCCGTCGCGCTGGAGCCCACCATGCAGGACGCGCACTACCAGATCGGGCGAATCTACCTGGGCCGCAAGGACGTGGTGAAGGCCACCCGCGCGTTCCAGAAAGAGCTAGAGGTGACACCGAAGTACGCGCGCGTGCACAACGATCTCGCCGTGGCGTATTTCCACCAGAAGGACTTCGCGCGGGCCATCCACCACGCCGATGAGGCGAAAGCCCTCGGCGAGCCGGTCCACGAGGGATTTCTGAAAGCGCTGGCGCCTTATCGACGTTGAAACAGTTCGGCAACATCTTTCGGGACTCCCCGTGATATGCTCCGCGATGAGCAACGAGGCACGTAACCCTGGGAGGACCAAAAGATGAACGTTCTGAGCACGTCCGCGATGCGGGGGCCGGTCCTGAGTGGACCGTTTACGCCGGCTGAGGAGACCACGCCCGCGCCTACCGACGAAGTCATTCTGGGCGGCACGCCGGACCCGGGACTCATCCCCCGCCCTGCCAACGCCGCGCGTGCGAACGGAACCGCCAGCGGATGGGTGGGCCGCAACTCGCTGTACGTATCCCTTGACCAGAACGGGGACTCCGCGGACGTCAACGGCACCGTGGGCGGCGCCTTCGTCAACCTGACCCAGCGCCAGAACGGCAGCTTTGGAAGAATCTCGGGGATGGTGGGGCACACTTTCGTGAACCTCAACGTCGCCCGCTACGACAGCGGCAACGGGCACCGCGACAGCACCGTGTCCGGCTTCGTCAACGGCCAGTATCTCAACATCCGCGAGAGCGGCGACGCGCGCTCGTCCTGGATCACCGGTCAGGTGGGCGGCCGCAGCCTGAACATCCACCGCAGCGGCTCGCCGAGCAACTCCTGGTATTCCGGCTTCGTTAGCGGCGTGCCCAACGGCAACGTGAGCGTCACCGTGAACATGAGCGGGGAGCAGACGCCGGCCGAAGTGTTTCTCCCGCTGCTGGCCGCCGCGAATTAACAACTTGTTTACGAACCGGTAACGTTGGCAACATCCGGCGTCTTTCTCATGGTACGGTCCCGTTCTATAGTGATGGGAAGCGGCGCATTTTGCGCCTTTCGAGGAGGGACCGATGGCCAGAGATCTCGTTTCCCATGTTGGGCGCGGCGCCACCAGCCAGGAAAGCAGCGACGCGGGCGCGCCGGGCGCAACCGGCGTCCACAGCGGTAACGCCGGGCGGCGCCTGAACGGCGCCCAGAACACCAGCACCCAGATCGACGCCGTGCAGTTCGAGGACGAAGAGGACGAGACGCCTGCGACGTCAGCGAACGACGAGCCCAAAAAGACCGAGGACCTGCCCGCGGACGATCCCGAGGCCGAGAAACGGCGCAAGATCGACGAACTGCAAAAGGAGATCGAGCGCAAGCAGCAGGCGCTCGACGAGGCGCTGGAGTCGGGCGACCGCGACAAGGCGGCGCGCATCTCCGACGAGATCCAGGGCCTGCAGCAGGAGCTTGAGGACCTCATCAGGCCGCCCGTGCCCGAAGGTGGCTCAGGCGGGGCGACGACCCCGGCTCCCGCCGTCGGGGGTGGCGCGCCGGGTGGATTTCCGGGCGGCGGCGGTGCCCCGGTGGGCGGCGGATTTCCGGCGGGCGCAGGATTTCCCGGTGGCTCTCCAGGCGGCGGCGGTTTCCCGGGCGGCGGCGTTCCCGGCGGGAGCGGCGGCGGCGGTGCGGTGCCCGCGAACCACGTGGGGCCGGACGTGCCGGCCGGGCCTCCCGGAAGCAAGGTTGCGCGCTTCATCGACGTCGCGAAGGCGCAGCAGGGCGATCCCTACGTGTTTGGCGCGGAGGGGCCCGACAAGTTCGACTGCTCCGGTCTGGTGGCGTACGCTCTGAAGGAGGCGGGGACCGGCATCGGGCGCACCACCGCCGCGGGCTACCAGGAAATGTTCAAGAACTCCGCCGTGGGCAAGGACCAGCTCAAGCCGGGCGACCTCGTCTTCTTCTGGTCCCCGAACAACCGCGGCATCCCGCCGGGCAAGGCGTCCCATGTGGAGATCTACCTCGGCAACGGCATGACCATGGGCACCGACAATCCCAGCGAGGGGGCGCGGATCGAGCCAATCAACTGGGACACCTTCATCGGCGGGGCCCGCGTGCCGCAGTTGTACGAGTAGCAGGAGTCGCGCGCGCCGCTCGAGGAATGAGCCGCTCGAACGGAGCATGATGATTGATTTAGAGCGGCGAACCCCTGGTGAGGGCGGAAGTCCACGGATGGAGACTCTTCACCGCCGATTTCGCGTGAACGGCGAGACCCTTGAGGTCGCCTTCGCGCCCCAAAGGACGCTGCTGGAGCTGCTTCGCGAAGACCTCGGGCTGACCGGCACCAAGCACGGCTGCGAGCTGGGCGAGTGCGGCACCTGCACGGTGCTGATCGACCACCTGCCCGTGCTGTCGTGCCTGGTGCTGGCCGCCGCGATCGACGAGGAGCAGGAGATCGCGACCGTTGAGGGCATGGCGGACGGCAAGGGGCTGCACCCCCTGCAAGAGGCGTTCGCCGATCTCGGCGCCGCGCAATGCGGCTATTGCACGCCCGGCTTTTTGCTGACCGCCGAAGCGCTGCTCGAGGAAAATCCCCGCCCGACGCGCGCGGAAATTCAGGACGCGCTCTCCGGAAATTTATGCCGCTGCACGGGGTACGTGAAAATCTACCAGGCGGTTGAGATGGCCGCCGCCAAAATGCGCGGCGAGCTGTTCGAGCTCAGCGAGGAGGCCCTCTGTGGCACTCGCTGACGGCAATCGTGGCCGCGTCGTCGGCCAGCCGCATCGCAAGGTGGACGGACCGGCCAAGGTGACCGGGCAGACAAAGTTCGCCGATGATCTTTCGATGCCGCGCATGCTGGCTTGCAAGCTGCTGCGCAGCACCATGCCGCACGCGCGGATTTTGCGCATTGACGCGTCGCGCGCGCTGGCCCTTCCGGGCGTGAAGGACGTGGTGACCGGCGCCGAGTTTCCCATCCCCTTCGGCATTTTACCGGTCAGCCAGGACGAGCACGCGCTGTGCCCGGACGTCGTGCGCTTCGTCGGGGATCCGGTGGCCGCCGTGGCCGCCATCGACGAGGACACCGCGTTCGAGGCCATGCAGTTGATTGAGGTGGAATATTCTCCCCTCCAGCAGATCGGGTCGATTGACGAAGCCCTCCAGACGCCGTCGCCACGTATTCACGACTACGGCGAGTGGGGAAACATCCACAAGACGGTCAGCCTGGAATTCGGCGACACCGACGCGGCGCTCGCCTCGGCCGACCACGTGCGCGAGGACGTGCTCTTTTTCGAGGGCAACACGCACCTGCCGATGGAGCAGCATGCGTCCCTGGCATACGTCGAGGCGGACGGTCGATTGACCATTCACAGCTCCACCCAGACGCCGCACTATCTGCACCGCGCGCTGGCCAAAGTGCTGGAGATGTCGCCGGCCCACATCCGCGTCATCGCCACGCCCAATGGCGGCGGCTTTGGCGGAAAAAGCGACCCGTTCAACCACGAGATCGTGGTGGCGAAGTTGGCCCAGCGCACCGGGCGGCCGGTGAAAATCTGCCTGACCCGCGAGGAGGTATTTTATTGCCACCGCGGTCGGCATCCGGTGCTCATGTGGATCAAGACCGGCTTCAAAAAAGACGGGGCGATGACCGGCATGCAGTTCCGCTCCTGGCTCGACGGCGGCGCTTACGGCTCGTACGGCGTCGCTTCCACGTATTATACCGGCGCGCTGCAAACGGTCACCTACCACGTGCCGGCCTATCGGTTCGAGGGGACGCGCCTGTTCACCAACAAGCCGCCCTGCGGGCCCAAACGGGGGCACGGCACGCCGCAGCCCCGCTTCGCGCTGGAAGTGCAGCTCGACAAGGCGGCGCACGACCTGGGCATCGATCCGGTGGAAATCCGCCGCAGGCATCTCGCGCCGGCCAACTCCGTCACCGCCAACTGGCTGCGCATCGGCAGCATGGGGCTGGGTGCGTGCATCGACAAGGTCGTCGAAGCGGCGCGCTGGTCCGAGCGTTATGGAAAATTGCCCCATGGCAAGGGCATTGGCTTCGCCTGCTCGTCCTATATCTGCGGCGCGGGGCTTCCCATCTACTGGAACAACATGCCGCACTCCGGCGTGCAGCTCAAGCTGGATCGCGGCGGCGGCGTGGCGGTATTTTGCGGCTCCACCGAAATCGGCCAGGGGTCCGACACGATCCTGGCCAGCGTCGTTTGCGAAGTGCTCGGCGTTTGGCCCCTTGACGTCCGCGTGATTACCGGCGACACGGATCTTACCCCGGTCGACCTGGGCTCCTACTCCAGCCGGGTCACGCTGATGACCGGCAACGCGGCGCTGCAGGCGGCGGAGCGCGCGAGAGACATGCTGGCCGAGGCGGTGTCGGCGAAGCTGGAATTTCCGGCCTCGCGGATGGTGTTCGCGGATCGACGGGTGTTTGACGCGTCCGATCCAGCACGGGGGATCTCCTTCGCGGAAGCCGTGCAGATCGCGGAGTCCCGCTTCGGCACCATCGGCACGGTGGGGTCGTACATGCCGCCCCGCTCACCGGGGCGCTTCCGCGGGGCCGGCGTGGGCCCGTCCCCGGCGTACAGCTATTCGGCTTGCGTGGCGGAGGTGGACGTGGATCCCGAGTCGGGAATCTACACCGTGCCGCGCATCTGGATCGCGCACGACGTGGGCCAGTGCATCAATCCCGTGCTGGTGGCCGGGCAGGTGGAAGGCAGCGTCTACATGGGGCTGGGCGAGGCGATGATGGAGGAGATGGCCTACCGCGAAAATCGCGGCGTGGTGCACAAGTTTCCCTCCCTGCTTGAGTATAAGTCGCCGACCACGATGGAGATGTGTGACGTGGTGTCGATTCTGGTCGAGGACCCGGACCCGAACGGGCCTTACGGGGCGAAGGAAGTCGGCCAGGGTCCCCTGCTGCCGGTGATGCCGGCGATTGCGAACGCGGTGTTTGACGCGGTCGGCGTGCGGATCGATGAAATTCCGGTGACGCCGGAGAAAATCTTCAAAGCGCTGCGGGGCACCGGCCGGGTGGGTCCGAAAAGTGTGCCGTCGGCGCATCCCGACTACTCGCCGCCGCCGATGACGCAGGTGCCGCCGCCCTGGAAAGGCGGCGACGGCAAAGCGCTGGAGCCCCGGGAGGTGTCCCGCGCATGATGCGTCTGCCGCGTTTCACGCTCCACACCGCCCGCTCGATTGAAGAAGCGATGGCGCGCATGTATTCCGCCGGCGACGACGGGATGTACGTCGCCGGTGGAACCGATTTATATCCGAACATGAAGCGGCGACAGATGACGCCGGGCACGGTCATCAACTTGATGCGGCTGGGCGAGCTGCGCGCGTCCTCGGGATCGCCGTCCGAGGGGATCCGCATGGGCGCCTGCCAGACGCTGACCGAGCTGGTGCGGGACAATCGCGTGGCGCGCCACTATCCCGCGCTGTCCGACGCGCTGCGGGTCATCTCCACGCCGCTGCTGCGCAACATGGGCACGCTGGGCGGCAACGTGCTGCTCGATACCCGCTGCAATTACTACGACCAGAACTGGGAGTGGCGGCGCGCCATCAACTTCTGCATGAAGAAGGACGGCGAGATCTGCTGGGTGGCGCCGTCCTCGCCGCGCTGCTGGGCGGTGCAGTCGAGCGATACGGTGCCGGTGCTGGTGGCGCTGGGGGCTCAGTTCCGGTTTCTCTCACCGGACGGCGAAAGGGTGGTTTCGGCGGAGGAATTTTATCGCGACGACGGCATCAAGTACATGGACAAATCGCCGCAGGAATTGCTGGCGGAGATCGTGTTGCCGCCGGCCGATCCCGACCTGCGCGGCACCTATCGGAAATTGCGCCGCCGTGGCGCGTTTGACTTCCCCGTGCTGGGCGTGGCCGCGACGCTGAAAATGGACGGAGACACCGTGGCGCAGGCGCGCATCGTGCTGGGCGCCCTGGGATCGGCGCCGATTGTGGCGGAGAAGGCGTCGAACGTCTTGCGGGGGCAACGACTCGACCAGGACGTGATCGAGGCCGCGGCGGACGCCGCTTACGGGCCGTCCAAGCCGCTTGACAACACGGACTTCGCGTACGCGTGGCGCAAGCAGATGGTGCGCAAGTTCGTGAAAGACGCGCTGCTGAATCTGAAATCGAAGTGAAGCGACTGGGCCTGATCGTCCTCGCGCTGGTTCTGTGCAGCCCGGCGGGATGGGCCGAGGCCCTGGTGCCGACTGTAACGAGGACGGTACGCGCCACGCTCGGGTTCTCGGTGAGCGCGCCCCAGGTGGTAAATCCGTCATGGGACGTGTTTCTGCCGCGCCCGCCGGAAATTCAGGGGCGCCAGGCGGTGATTTCCTCGACCCATCCCGCAGGGGCTGTCGTCGAGGCGCGGGGAAACGCGGTATATGAGATCAACGCCCGCGGTCAGGGTATTTCCGGAGCGCTGGAAATGGAGATTCGCCTGACCGGCGTCGAACTGGTGGAAGGGTGGCGGGCCTCGGCTGTCAGCGGGCTCACGCCAGGGGAGCGGGCCAGGTATCTGGCGGCGACCCGGCTGTATGACTTCCGGTCGGCGGAGTTTCGCTCGTGGATGAGGCAGCGCGACCTGCTGCGCAAGTCGGGCGAGGACGACGTGGCGCTAGGCCGCCGGATATTCTTGTTCATCAAGCGGGCCGGGCATTATGAGCATACCGCCGAAATGGACCGCATCTCAAGCCACGTGGCGCGGAGCTGCACGTCGGACTGCGGCGGGCTGCAAATCCTGTTCGGGTCGGTGATGCGGGCCAACGGGGTTCCGTTCCGCGCGCTGGTGGGGCGCTGGGCGCAAAGCGCGCGGCCGGATGTCGGGCAGTATCACGTGAAGGGCGAGTTCTACGCGGACCGGGTGGGCTGGGTGCCGGTGGATTTATCGTCGGCGGTGTTGTTCGATCGGTCGGAGGAAGGTTTGCGCTTCTTCGGCCAGGATCCGGGGAATTTTATCGTGCTGCACTTCGACCCGGAGGTCACGCTGGCAACGCGCTCGTTCGGGCCGCGGACGATCGACTGGCTGCAGGGCTTCGTGTACTGGGTCAACGGCGGCGGGACGCTGCAGGGCAGCAAGGCCGAGTCGACGTGGACGGTAAATGCCGCGGGGAATTAATTTGCGGACAAATTGGTCCTGCGCGGAACAACGAAGCACGGCAGAGCCCGTTCGCCGCGAACTGGGAGCGAACATTCACGACCAAAATACGTTCGCCGCGAATTGGGAGCGAACACC
>VGFD01000131.1 GCA_016868975.1 Armatimonadota bacterium
CGAAGTAACACGGGATCGCGGAATATCCGTAAATTTCCTTGATTTTCCCGGCCGTGTACCGGCTGTTGGTCAACACGTACTGCGCGCGGTGCACCGCGCCGCGGTCGAGAACCCGCCAGCGTGCGCCCATCCAGTGATCCCAGGTGCGCGTGTACCAGGGACGGCGGTTGAACGGCGACCGCAAGAACGTGGCGTCCATGACCTCTTCGTACAGGTGCCGCGGTGGCTCGTGACAGGAATACACCACGACACGGCTGCCGGCGCGGCGGTCCAGCCAGATGTGCGCGGGAAAATTGTGGACGTTGATCGCGTCGCAATCCGCGAGCGCCTCCATGGTCTTGGTACCGAAGCGCTCCACCGCGGCCATGCGTCCGGCCAGCGGCGCGTCCCCGAGCAGCCGAACCTCGATGTCTCCCAACTCCTCGCGGACCTCGTCGTGCATGACGGTCGTCACCACCACGGGCCGCTTCTCAATGGCCTGCAAGTGGCGCGCGGTACGCACCATCACCGACTCCACGCCGCCCATGGCGTCCATGCGGGCGGCCAGCAGCCCCACTCTCATGCCGGCCTCCGCGCCGCAAGCGCGAGCACTTCGCGCGCAATGCCATACATTCCAAGGCCGGCCAGGATGGCCTCCGGACCAAACATCGCGCTGGAATATGCAAAATTCGGCGCGGTGAAGGGAGCGATGATCAGGACCGGATACACCAGCAGCAACAACAAGACCAGCGCGTAGTAGCGCGGCCCGCGCCACAGCAGCCAGGCCAGTCCCACCCAGGCGAGCAGGCGGACATTGTTCAGCGTCCGGTGCACCGAAGCAATATCCTGGTCGGCGGGGATCGCCGAGCGGAACTTCAATCCCCACAAAATATTTCGCTGGAAATTGCGGGTAAAGATGTCCGGGCGCTCGCGGTACAGGGCCATCACTTCCTGGCGGGCCGCTTCCTCGTACGGGCGCAGGTTGGAGGTGTCGTAGGAGACTCCGTACTTGCGCTGGATCCGCTCAAAGGCCACTTCGTCCTTCCACTCCAGGCCCCAGGGGTTGTCGTGGGTGCCGAGCCCGGTCAAGACAGTGTGCCAGAACACTTCTTTCCCGCGAAACTGGATGCGCCCATGCGCGCGATACTTGAACAGCACCAGAGGGGTCAGCACGACCACCGCGGCGGCCACGAGGCAGATGCTCATCGCCACGAAACGCCACGAAATCCGCTCGCGGACCAGCAAGAGCAGCACAAACAGGGGCAAGAGCGCCTCGTTGGTGGTGCGCACGAGACTGGAAAATCCAATCACCGCTCCGCTCAGCCCCGCATAGAAACAGGCCGAGCGCAGCGTCCGCTGCGGCCCGTCGTAGAGCGCCACCCAGCAGGCGAGCGCGGCCACGCTGGCCACCATGTTCCAGTAATAATAATACGGCTGGTTGACCAGGCTGGCCAGCGTGGGATGGAGCGCATACACCATGGCCGCCGCGGCGCCCGCCCAGGGAGAGACGAGGCGCGTCCCGATCCAGCAGACCAGCGCGAGGCAGATCGCGTCCACGAAATACTGGAGCGCCACGATGGCCAGAACCCCGTCGGCGCCGGGCAGCCAGCGCGAAAACAAGACGATGGTTTCGAAGCCCCAGTCGTTGTAGTCGAGCATGCGCCAGTCCGCCGCGCCACCCACCACGCGTCCCTGGTCGAAATTCAAATCACCCAGCGCGGGCACCGGCACCGTGCGCCCCTGGTCGTACCAGCCCAGCCAGCCGCGCTGGGCCAGCGCTTCTCCGAGGGATAGAAAAATGGGAAGGTCGTTCGCGACGGCTTGCGTGGGCTGATGTGCGAGCGTGTAGGTGAATTGCTCCAGCACCGGAAGCCGCACCCAGATCCAGGTCACGATGGCCAGCCAGAACAGCGCCCGCGGGCCGTATCGATCAAGCACTCACGACCAGACCTTCCAGGCCGGTCGGAGCGACTTCCACTCCTCGTTGAGCAGCGAGAGATCGCGCAGCGTGTCCATGGCCATCCAGTACCCGTCGTGCGCGAACACCTTCAATTGCCCATCGCGGGTGAGCGCCTGCATGGGAGCGCGCTCGAAGGGCACCGTGTCGTCGTCCCCCAGGTAATCGAAAATCCGTCGGTTGAGCACGAAAAATCCGCCGTTGATGAACCCTTCGCTGATCTGCGGCTTTTCCAGGAAAGCGCGCACGTCGTCGCCGTCCACCACCAGCTCGCCCCAGCGCGACGACGGGTGCACGCCGGTCACCGTGGCGACGGCCCCGTGCTCGGAATGAAACGCCTCCAGGCGCGCGAGATCAATGTCGGCCACGCCATCCCCGTAAGTCAGCATGAAATTCTCGTCGTCGCCCAGGTAGCGGCGGATCCGGCGAATGCGCCCCGCGGTCATGGTTGCATAGCCGGTGTCGGCCAGGGTCACCTGCCAGTCCTCGCCGTGCGCCTGGTGGGTGTGGAAGTGACCGGGCCGCGCCAGATCCACGGTTACGTCGCTGTGCGTCCAGTGGTAGTTGACGAAATATTCGCGGATCACCTCACCTTTGTAACCCAGGCACAGGATAAACTCGCGATGCCCGAAGTGGCGATAGATCTTCATGATGTGCCAGAGGATGGGCCGTCGTCCCACCTCGATCATCGGCTTGGGGCGCAGCTCGGTCTCCTCGCGGATGCGGGTGCCCATTCCGCCGCACAGAATTACGACCTTCACCAACCGCCTCCCAGCAGCACCCGCGCGATATTGCGCAGAAATTCCCAGATCGCGGAAAACCGCACGTTGGACGATCCTTTCTCGCGGGGGAGAAAGGTCACCGGAACCTCTCCCATCCGCGCGCCGAGGCGGGTGAGTTTGATCATGACCTCAGCGTCCAGAAACCAGTCCTTCGAGCGCAGATCCAGCTCGGGCAGGTATGACGCGCGGAACATTTTCGGCGTTCCATTGATGTCGCGGGTGCGCACGCCGAACAACAGCGGAAAAATCATATTGGTCAGCGTGGTGATCAGGCGCCGCCGCCAGCCGTCCTTCCGCACGACCCGCGTCGCCTTGCAGAAATCGAGCCGGTCGTCCTGGAGGCGACGCCACGTCCGCACCACGTCGGACGGCGCGATCTGCCCGTCGCCCCCCATGAATCCGACATACTCGCCGCGCGCCTCGCGCAACCCGCTGAGCACGCCCCAACCGTAGCCCTCGTTGCGCGCCACCGTCACCACGCGGATTGCGGGCTGCTCGTCGGACAGGGCACGGAGCAGGTCTCCGGTCCGGTCGTGGGAGCCGTTGTCCACCGTCAGCACCTCGAAATCCACCCGGGCTGCCTCGAGCGCGCGCGCGATGTTGCGGGGCACGGCGGGCAGGTTGTCGGCCTCGTTGTAAAAGGGGATGATTACGGACAGGTCGGTCAATTAATTAAACTCGGCGGCCAGCATGCGCCGGCCTAGTCAAGCAACATACCCGCGATGCACGCGGTGAGATAATTCGCCAGCGTGCCGGCGATCATCGCGCGGATACCCAGGCGCGCAAGGTCGTGGCGACGATCCTCGGCCAGCGCGCCGATGCCGCCGATCTGGATGGCGACCGAGGAGAAATTCGCGAAGCCGCACAGCGCGTAGGTCGCAATGGTAAAGGAGCGCGGGTCCAGGGTGTCCTTGATTTTTCCGAGGTCGATGAACGCCACGAACTCGTTGATCACCATGCGCTCGCCCATCAGGCTGCCGATGGCGCCGGCGTCCTTCCAGGGCACGCCCATCACGAAGGCAAGCGGCTTGAGCACGAAGCCGAAGACGTCTTGCAGGCTCGAGGGGAACCAGGTGAGGTGCCATGCGGTGGTGTAGCCCAGGACGCCGGCCAGCGAATCGTGCACCCAACCCAGCATGCCGTTGACCAGCGCGACCAGAGCCACAAAGGCAACCAGCATGTATGCCACGTTGAGGGCCAGGTGCCCGCCTTCGGAGGCGCCACGCGCGGCGGCATCGATGATGTTCACGTCGTGGATGGGGATGTCGACTTTCACGTCCATGCCGGTTTCCGGAGTATCCACTTCCGGAACGATGATTTTCGACATGAAAATCGAGCCGGGCGCGGTCATGATCACCGCGGCGAGCAAGTGTTGAATATCCACGTTCGCAACCAGGACGTAGGCCGCCATGATACCGCCGGAGACGTGCGCCATGCCGGCGGTCATGATGGTCATCAACTCGGACATGGTCATCCCCGACAGAAATGGGCGGATGGTCAGGGGCGCCTCGGTCTGCCCCATGAAGATTGAAGCGGCCACCGAGGTGGACTCGGCGCCGCTGGTGCCCATCAGGCGGGCCATGAAGCGTGCCACCACGCGCACGATGACCTGCATGACCCCCAGGTAGTACATGATCGCGAAAATGGACGCCACGAAAATAATCGTGGGGAGAACGCGAAACGCGAAGACGAAACCGATGGCTTCGTTATCTCCGCCAAGCTTTCCAAACACGAACGAAGCGCCCTGGCCGGAGAACTCGATAATGTGGGTGACCACGTCGCGCGCTTTGGTAAAGAAATCCCCCAGCAGGTTGAAGCGCAGCATCAGCAGGAGCGTCTCGGCGCCCAGGATGCGCCACAGCCAGGCGCTCGCCTGCTCGGGCAGCGTGGCGAAGCGCGACACGGCGTACAGCGCGACGAATTGCGCGATCAGCAGCCATACGAACGGGGCCTGCGTTCCGGGAATCATGGGCTCCATGAGCGTCTCGATCTGGGCCCCCTTCAGCACCAGGATCGCGAAGGCGAATTGCAGGCCCAGTCCCCAGGCAAACGTCTTGAAATTGATGTTCTTCTTGTTGTTGCTGAGCACCCAGGCAATGCCGATGATGATGACCAGCCCGATAAGGGCGTACAGTCTGTGCACGTTCGTCTCCCCCGTCGTGTACTAGAAAAAAACCTAAGAAACAACCTCGCGGATCAGCGCGTGCGGGTGCACCACGGAATCCGACCACTTGAACGCGTTGGCAAGGCGCTCGCGCGCGTCCGGCAATCGGTTCGGCTCGTTCACGTGCATCGTTGCGATGACCTCGCCGCGCGATACTTTCTGGCCGGCCCGCACCTTGAGCACCACGCCCACCGAAGGATCGATCACGTCGTCCTTCTTCGCGCGGCCCGCGCCCAGGCGCATGGCCGCCTCACCAACGGCGAGCGCGTCGATGCTGGCGATCCAGCCGTCGCGATCGGCGCTAAGGTCGTCGGTCTGGCCCGCCTCGGGCAGCAGGGACAGGTCCTCGACGACGCGCCCGTCGCCGCCCTGCGCCTCGATCATCTCCCGCAGTTTGCGGAGCCCGGCGCCGTTGCGCAGCGCCTCCTCGGCCTTCGCGCGCCCGTCGGTGGGATCGATCGCCAGATCGGCCAGCGACAGCATGTGCCCGCACAGCGTGAGGGACACTTCCCACAGCGGCGTGCCGGCGTGCTTGCCGGCCAGGATCTCGATGGCTTCGCGCACTTCCAGGGCGTTGCCGATGTAGTTGCCCAGCGGCACGTCCATGTCGGTGATGACCGCGGTCATCTGGCGCCCCAGGCGGCGCCCGATGTCCACCATCGACCGGGCCAGCTTGCGCGAATCCTCCAGCGTCTTCATGAAGGCGCCGCGCCCGGTCTTCACGTCGAGCACGATGACCTGCGCGCCGGAGGCGATCTTCTTGCTCATCACGCTGCTGGCGATGAGCGGAATGCTGTCCACCGTGGCGGTCACGTCGCGCAGGCCGTAGAACTTGCTATCGGCCGGCACCAGCGTGGGCGTCTGGCTGATGACCGCCACGCCGATCTTGCGGACCTGGTCGAGAAACTGCTCCCGGGTCTGCTTCGTGGTGAGCCCGGGAATCGACTCCATCTTGTCGAGCGTGCCGCCGGTGTGCCCAAGTCCGCGTCCGGACATCTTGGCCACGGTGGCGCCGCAGGCGGCCGCGAGCGGCGCCAGCACCAGCGTGGTGGTGTCGCCCACGCCGCCCGTGCTGTGCTTGTCCACCTTCACCCCGGGCAACGACGACAGGTCGATCTGCTCGCCGGACTCCGCCATCGCCATGGTGAGCAAGGCTGTCTCCTCGTCGGTCATTCCCTTCAAGTAGGTGGCCATGAGGAAGGCGGTGACCTGGTAGTCGGGGATGGTCCCGTCGGCGGCCCCGTTGCAGAGGGAGCGAAGCTCCTGGTCGGTGAGCGCCTCGCCGTCGCGCTTCCTCTGGATGAGATCGACAGTACGCATGGTTACCTCGCGGCCGCGGTCGGGGCCGGCATCTTCTCGATGATCGCCCGCAGCAGGCTCTTGAATCGGGGCCCGCTTTCCTTCGCCTGCCTGACCACCGATTCGTGGTCGGCTTCGTGGTAGGAGCCGTGCAGCGCGTTGGTGACGCAGGAGATGGCCACCACGCGCATCCCTCCGTGGCGGGCGATGATCACCTCGGGCGCGGTGGACATCCCCACGGTGTCGGCGCCGATGGTGCGAAAGAACTTGATCTCCGCCTTGGTCTCGTAGGACGGCCCGGAGAGCGCGAGATACACCACGTCGCGCAAGCGGAAGCCCAGTTTCTTGGCGCAGTCGTGGGCCAATTCCCTCAAATGGAAGTCGTAGGCGTCGTCCATGGGGGGAAAGCGCGGCCCGAGGTTGTCGTCGTTCTCGCCGCGCAGCGGGTTCACGCCCATGTAATTGATGTGGTCGCGGATGACCACCAGGTCGCCGGGCATCAGCTCGTCGTTCATGCCGCCCACGGCGTTGGTGCAGAGCAGCGTGTGCGCGCCCAGCGCCCTCATCAAGCGCACCGGGAAGGTGATCTGCTCCATATCATAGCCCTCGTAGAAATGTACGCGACCCTGGCAGGCCATTACCGGCTTGCCTTCCAGCGTGCCCAGCACGAGCTGCCCGGCGTGCCCGTGCACGGTGGAGATCGGCATGTGCGGGATCTGGCTGTACGGGATCCGCACCGGATTCTCAATCTCGTCGGCCAGCTCACCGAGGCCCGAGCCGAGGATGAGCCCGATCTCCGGGCGCCAGTCGGGCGCGTGCCCGGAGATTGCGTCGGCCGCCTCCTGGATTCTGGCGGAAAGGGAGTTGCTGTCGGCCATGGCGGGTACGCTCCTCCAAAGTGTGTCCCCCGGGGAAAGGCTTTAACTTCGAATCTTCTTCACGGAGCCCTGCTGGTTCTGGTCACGGGTCGGCACAGCCGTTCGGTGGGTTTTACCGCTTGTTTTCCTAACCCTGATTGACTGCAGTGGTCAGCAGCATCTGCACGCGCGAGGCCAGCAGGTCAATGGCCACCTCGTTCGCGCCGCCCTCCGGCACGATGATGTCCGCGTGCCGCTTGGTGGGCTCGATGAACTGCTCGTGCATGGGGCGGACGGTGTTGAGATACTGCTCCATCACCGACTCCACGGAGCGCCCCCGCTCGACAATGTCGCGGCGCAGGCGGCGGATGAAACGCACGTCCGCGTCAGTATCCACGAACACCTTGATGTCGAGCAGGCTGCGCAGCCGCTCGTCCTCCAGGATCAGGATCCCCTCGACGATCACGCAGGGATGCGGCTCCACCGGCACGGTGTCCTTGAGCCGCGAGTGGGTGATGAAGGAGTACACCGGCTGCTCCACCCGCTGCTTCCCGCGCAGCGCCTGCACGTGCTCGATGAGCAATTCGGTGTCGAAAGCCAGCGGATGGTCGAAGTTGACGCGGCTCCTCTCCTCCCTGGACAGGTGCGGATTGTCCTTGTAGTAGGCGTCCTGCGGCACCACCACCACGCTGTTCGGGGGCAGCGCCTCCACGATGCGCCGCACCACTGTCGTCTTGCCCGAGCCGGTCCCGCCAGTCACGCCGATAATCACGATTGCTTCTCCCTTGCACGCGCCACCGTCGGGGGGCGCTCGGGCACGACAATACGGCCCGTCCGCACCTGTTCCTTCCACTGCTGGACGTGTTGCAGGACGCGCGGGGGAATGCTGTCCCGCGACCACGCCAGGTCGCTGATGGCGACGCCGCTGTTGCGCAGGTCGTAGCGGCGCGTCCCGGCCTGGAAGCGCTTCGCCTTGAGATCGTGGATGCAGGCCAGCACGGCCACGTCCACCCGCTTGAGGACGCTGACCAGCACGCGCCCGCGCACCAGCCCGTCCTGCTCGCTGTCTGAGCCGATCGCCCAGCAGCCCTCGCGCCCGCGGACTTCCTCGATCACGCCGATTCCGCAGCCTCCCGCGGCGTGGAAGACGACGTCGGCGCCGCCATCGAACTGGGCGGCCGCCAGCCTTTTCCCCGCAGACGGGTCGTCGAACCCGCCGGCGTAGGCGACCAGCACCTTCACCTTGTAGTTGCCGCGCGCCGCCCCGGCGCGAAAGCCCGCCTCGTAACGCTTCACCGCGGGGGTGCGGCGTCCGCCCACGAAGCCGACGACGCGGCTGCGCGTCATGCGGGCCGCCAGCGCGCCGGCCAGGAACGCGGCCTGCTCGGTCCGGAAAACCAGGCTGCGAACGTTTTGGGCGGGAACCACGGCGTCCACGATGGCGAAGCGGGTGCGGGGATGTCGCGCGGCGGCCCGCCGAACGTCCCCCGCGAGGCTTTCCCCGACCGCGATGACCAGCGCGCATCCGCCTCCGGCCAGGCGTTCCATGCAGGCGGCGGCGTCCTCATTTGCGGAAGGCACGGCCACCAGCGTCTTCACGTCCAGGTCGTGCGCCGCGCGTGAAAGGCCCACGAGCGCGAGCCCGTTGAAGGACGACTCGTTGAGGCCGCCCGGTTCGGTCACCAGCCCCACCTGGAGCTGCTCCTCAGGAGTCGCGGAGGTTGTGGGCATTGGCTGCGCGCGCACCGGAAGGGGCGTGACGCGGGAGGCGCATCCACCCGCCCAGACCATCACCAGCAGCAGGCACAAGACGCGAAGGAGAGGTGCGGACATGGGTGGCGGAGTGTTCGTGGACCCCGGGCGATCCCCTCTTGCCGAGCCGGACCGCCCGTCGGCTCGCCAGGCCCGCGGTCGGGCTCACCGCTGGGCCCGACTCCCCCGTTGTCGGGCTCACCGCTGGGCCCGACTCACGCCCCGCCCCGTTGTCGGGCTCACCGCTGGGTCGGGACATCGGTTTGACACGGTCCCGGCGACAGGCGTATAATGCGCGGGTTAGCTTGAGAAGGCGCATTTGGTGCGGATGGCCGACCCTGAACAGACTTCCCCCGGCTTCCTTCCCACCGCGCGGCGCCTCTGGACGTACGCGCGGCGTTATCGCACGCAATTCATCATCGCGATCATCGCGACCATCATCCTCAATTTCGCGTCTCTGATCCGCCCATGGCTGCTGAAGATCCTCACCGATCAGGTTTTGACGGGCAGCACGCTTGAGGGAAAAATCCCGCTGCTGCTCTGGGTGCTCGCGGGATTATTCGGCGCCACCGTCGTCAAGGGCGTGTTCACCTACGTTCAGGGACTCAGCCTCAACCTCGCCAGCCACGGCACCGTTCGCGACCTCCGCGAGGACGTCTACGCGCACCTGCTGCGCCTTCCACTGCCCTGGTTCGAGGGCCGCCGGGTGGCGGACATCCTGGTGCGCTTCACCGACGACCTCCGCGTTACCATCGAATTCATGACGAGCGGCCTGACCAACCTCACCAACGACGTGGTCATTTTCATCACCGCTATGTCGTGGATGCTCTTTAGAGACTGGAAAATGACCCTGGTGGGGATGGTCGTGACGCCACTGGCCGGCGTCGTGGTGCGCCGCTTTTCCCGCAAGGTCAGCGCGGCCACTTCGCAGGCGCAGGAACGCCTCGACGATCTGTCCAGCATCGTGCACGAGACTGTTAAAGGGCAAAAGGTCGTCAAGTCGTTCAACCGCGAGAGCCACGAGGGCGATCGATTTCGCCAGCGCAACGAGGAGACGTTTCGCTGGGCCATGCGCATCGTGCAATACACGGCCACGCAGTCGCCCATTGTCGAGGTGCTGGCCACGGCCGGTATCGCGGTCGTGCTCTGGTACTGCGCCACCGAGATCATTCTGGGCCGCATGACGTTCGGCGACCTGCTGGCGTTCTGGGCCTACATGCTGATGGCGACCACGCCCATCAACCGCATGCCGGCCACCGTGACCACCGTGCAGCGCGGTTGCACCGCACTCGCGCGAATTCTTGAAATCCGTGACACGCCCACCGAGGATCTCGCGCCGCGACCCGACCTTCCGCCGGTAAAAGGAGAGATCGAGTTCCGCGACGTCCGCTTCCGCTACCAGGAAGGGCGGGAGGAAGCCCTTCAGGGCATCAATCTTCGCGTCGCCCCCGGCGAGCACGTCGCCATCGTGGGACGCAACGGGGCCGGGAAATCCACGCTGGTCAACCTGCTGCCCCGCTTCTACGATCTGCAAGAGGGCGACATTCTCATCGACGGCGTGTCAATTCGCGACGTCAGTCTCGGGTCGCTGCGCAGTCAGATCGGGATCGTGCCGCAGGAAACCTTCCTCTTCTCCGGCACGATTCGGAAGAATCTCCGCTATGGCCGGCTGGAGGCCAGCGATGACGAAATCGTCGAAGTCGCCAAACAGTCCAATTCCCACAATTTTATCCTGAATTTTACCAATACCTATGACGCCGCTCTCTCGCAGGGCGGCGGCGGCCTGTCGGGCGGCCAGAAACAGCGGATCGCCGCGACCCGGATGATGCTGAAGAATCCGCCCATTGTGATTCTCGACGAAGCCACTTCGGCCATGGATCCGGAAGCGGAGAAAGCCTTCCAGGACACCCTCGAGTCGCTGACCCATGGGCGCACGGTATTGTCCATCGCGCACCGCATGGTGGCATGCCGTATCGCCGACCGCATCGTGGTCCTCGATCGCGGTAAAGTTGTCGAGGAAGGCTCGCACGACGAATTGCTCGCGCGCCAGGGCACCTACCATCAGCTTTACATGTCGATGCTGCGGGACGAGGAGGGCTCGTGACGCCGCCGCCGCGCATGACGCTCTCCTTCAAGGAGATGTTTGGCGTGGCGAAGCGCTTCGCGCCCTACGCGAAGCACTACTGGTTCTATTTCGTGGCCGGCATTATCGCGACGTTCATCTTGAATGCGGCCGGTATTGTGCAGCCGTACATCCTGAAGGTTCTGACCGATCGCGTGCTGGCCACGCCGGGCGGCAATCTCAGCGTATTGAACTTCGCGTGCCTCGCGCTGGTCGGCACCTCGCTGATCAAGGGCGCGTTCTTGTACGTCCAGGCGTACATGATGGCGTACGGCAACAACGCCACCATCAAGGCGATCCGCGAGGACGTCTACCGTCACTTGCAGATGCTGCCCATGGCCTGGTTCGACCGGGCGCGCACCGGGGACGTGATCCTGCGCCTCACCGACGACATCCGCGTGGTCACGGAGTTGCTCGCGGCCGGCATCATCATGCTGCTCAACGACGTGATCGTGTCGGTGGGCGCGCTCACCTACATGCTCACCAAGAATTTCTGGA
>VGFD01000132.1 GCA_016868975.1 Armatimonadota bacterium
CACCGCCTGCTGCTCGCGGCCGGTGACGTCTTTGCCGAGCGGGGCTACCGTGCAGCCACCATCCGAGAAATCGTCGAGAAGGCCGGAGCGAACATCGCCGCCGTCAACTATCACTTTGGCGACAAGGAGGCCCTCTACACGGCCGTCCTGTCCTTCGTCTGCGAGGGCGCGGAGGCGTTTGCACGCGGCGTCGGGGAGGAAGCCGACGCGCCGGAGGAGGAGCTCCACCTGTTCGTGCGAGGCTTCCTGGAGCGCTGCCTGGGTGCCAACGGCATGTCCTGGCGCGGCAGGTTGATGGCGCGCGAGATGAGCGAGCCCACGCCGGCCATGAAAACCCTGGTGGATCGTGTCATGCAGCCGACCTCCGAGCGGCTTGTGCGACTGGTTCGCGACGCCTGCCCGGCACTGACGGACCAAGAAGCGTGGCTTTGCGCGCTGAGCATCATCGGCCAGTGCACGCATCACATGCACTCCGAAGCCATTATCAGCCGACTCGACGCCCCGATTCCCAGGGGACCGAATGCGATTGACGCCCTCGCCGCGCACATCACGCGCTTTTCCCTGGCGGCAGTCCGCAATTACTCCGACACCAGGGTTTAGGAATTACCGGCATGCTTGGGCAGAAATCCAACCTCGAATCCCCCCCGCAACGCTTTCCCCACGCCGAAGATCGCGGGGATCCCAGAGTCACGCGAGGCAGCTACAAGACGCTTGGCATTGTTCTCCTGGGAATTCTCCTGTGCGGCGTCGGCGTGTGGAAATTGACCCAGCGGCCCAAACCGGCGCCGCCGGATCCGAAGGCCAGGCCTCCGGCGGTGCTCACCGTGACCACTGAAAAGGTCCGCTATCAGCGCGTCGAGGACGCGCTCAAGGTGACCGGCACCATCACTGCCTGGGATCCGCTGAGCATCGGCGCCGAGGCGAACGGCCTGCGCATCGAGCAGATCAACGTGGACGAGGGACACCGCGTGCGCCGCGGCCAGGTGCTGGCCACGCTGAACTCGTCGGTGCTAGAGGCCCAGCTCGAGCAGCAGCACGCCCGCCTGTCGGCGGCCAGCGCCAATGCTTCCCGCGTGGCTCAGCCCAACCGCCCGCAAGACATCGCCGGGCTGCGCTCCGCGCTCCGCCAGGCAAAGGCCAATCTCTCCCAGGAAGAAGCCAGCGGCCGTCAGGCCCGGGCCAACCTCGACAACGCGGAAATCAACGTCAAGCGCTACGCCGAACTGGCCACCCAGGGCTACGCCACTCAGCAAGAAACCGAGAACCGCCACATGGAGGCGGAGCGCGCTCGGGCGTTGATGACCATGTCAGAGCAACGCGTGTCAGCGGCCCGCTTCGCCGTCGAACAGGCAAAGCATCGTCTCTCCCTCGCCGAAGCCGGCGGGCGCAGCGAAGACGTCCAGATGGCCGGCGCAAACACCCGGGAAATTGAAGCCATGATCCGCATGTTGGAGGCGCAGATCGCGCAAACCGTCGTCCGCGCGCCCGACGACGGCCTGATCGTGAAGCGCGACGCACACCTGGGCGAGATTACCTCGGGCGGAAAAGTCCTGTTCCAGATGGCCAGGCTCAACCAGCTCGAGCTGCGGGCGCAGGTGCCGCAGACCGATCTGCCGCGCGTCCGCTTGGGAGAGCCGGTGCGCATTACCGTCGGCCATAAAATCGTGCTCGGCCGCGTGCGCGAGATCAGCCCCCTGGTGGATCCGAGCACTCGGCTCGCCTCGGTCCGCATTCGAATTCCCACCGACGCCGGGCTCTTGCCCGGGATGTATGCGGAGGGCACGCTGAAAGCGGGCTCGCGTGAAGTCCTGGTGGTGCCTGCCCAGGCCGTTCTCGGCCAGTCGGATCGGCATTACCTGTATCTTGAGGAGAACGGCCGGGCGCGCCGTGTGGACGTGCAAACCGGCGCCCGCGCTGGAAGGCTCGCCGAAGTTCGCGGCGGCGTGAAGCCTGGGGACACGGTCATCACCAGCGGCGCGGCGTTCCTGGGCGACGGCGACGTGGTGGACGTCAAGGACAAGTAAAATGAACTGGAACATTTCGGCCTGGTCCATCAAGCAGCCCATTCCGTCGATACTGCTCTTCTTGATTCTCACGCTCATGGGCGTGCTCTCGTTCATGAGCCTGGGCGTGGACGAGAATCCAAACATCGACGTGCCCATGGTCTCAGTCAACGTGACTCAGACCGGCGCCGCGCCCTCCGAGCTGGAAACCCAGGTCACCAAGAAAATCGAGGACGCCGTCGCCGGCATCGGAAACATCAAGCACATTTCCTCTGTGGTGGCCGAGGGCGCCACCACCATCAGCATCAACTTCGAGCTGGGCACCAACATCGACCGTGCCGTGAACGACGTGCGCGACTCGGTGGCGCGCATCCGCCAGCAACTGCCCGGCCAGATCAACGATCCCATCATCCAGCGCATCGACTTTGCCGGCGGTCCCTTTGCCACGTACACCGTCGAAGGAAAAAACCTCTCGATCGCCGAGCTGAGCTGGCTCATCGACGACGACGTTCAGCGCAGCCTGCTTTCGATCCCGGGCGTGGGACAGGTGAACCGCTCCGGCGGCGTGGACCGGGAAATTCGAGTAAACCTTGACCCGACACGGCTCCAGGCGCTGGGCATCACCGCCGACATGGTGAACAGCCAGATCCGCGCGCTCAACATCAACCTGCCCGGCGGGCGCGGAGAGCTGGGGCAAAGCGAGCAATCCATCCGCACGCTGGGCAGCGCGCACACCGTGGACGACTTGAGAGCCATGCGCATCACGCTGCCCAACGGCGGCTGGGCGCGCCTGGACACGCTGGGCACGGTGGTGGACGACGCCGCCGAGCCCCGCCAGATCGCGTTGCTCAACGGCAAGCCCGCGGTGTCTTTCTCGGTGGTGCGCAGCACCGGCAGCAACCTTGTCGAAGTGGAAGCCGCGGTCGACAAGAAATTGGCCGAGTTACGCAAAACCCTCCCGCCCGGCGTGCAGATCACGAAAGTCCGCACCAACGCGAAATACGTGATGGAGTCCTACCACGCCTCGATGGAACACCTGCTGCTGGGCGCCGCGCTGGCGGTGTTCGTCATCTGGCTGTTTCTCAAGGACTGGCACGCCGCCGTCATCTCGGCGCTGGCCATGCCGCTGTCCGTGATTCCCACCTTCTGGGTCATGAAGTGGGCCGGTTTCACGCTCAACAACATGTCGCTCCTGGGACTCGCGCTGGTGATCGGAATCCTGGTGGACGACGCCATCGTGGAAATCGAAAACATCGTGCGCCACATACACATGGGAAAATCCCCATACAACGCGGCGCTGGAAGCGGCTGACGAAATCGGTCTTGCGGTAGTGGCGACGACCCTTACCATCATCGTGGTCTTCGTGCCGGTGGCCTTCATGGGCGGAATCCCCGGGCAGTTTTTCAAGCAGTTCGGGCTTACCGTCTCCGTGGCGGTGTTTTTCTCGCTGCTGGTTGCGCGCTTGATCACGCCGATGATGGCCGCCTACTGGATGAAGGCGCCCCCCACGGAGGCCGGTAAATCGTGGCTGGTGCGCTCCTACGATCGCATGCTCGTCTGGGCCATGTCCAACCGGCTCGCGACCCTGTGCATCGCGGTATCGTTCTTCTTCTACTCGCTGTGGTTGTTCTCCACGATTCCCACTTCCCTTGTGCCGGCCACCGATCGCAGCGAGACGGTGCTCACCGTCGAGCTTCCGCCGGGCAGCAGCCTCAACGAGACGCGCTCGGTGGTCGAAAGGCTCACCAAGATTCTCCTGGCGCGCAAGGAAGTGACGCTGGCCTTCGCCAGCATCGGCACGGCCACCGGCGGCCGCGGGCCACGCTCCGGGCCGGCCGCAGGCGCGGTCAACAAAGCCACCATCTACATCGTGCTGGTGCCGCCCGGCGAGCGCGCGCTGACCCAGGCGAAGTTCGAGGCGGACGTGCGCAAGGAGCTGGCCAGCGTGCCGGGCGCCCGCCTCAGCTTCGGCGGCGCGCAAGGCCTCAGCGGCAAGCTGCGCATCATGCTGTCGTCGGACGATTCCGAGGAGCTGCACAAGCAGGCTGATCAACTGCTGACCCAGATGCGCGCGCTGCCCATCCTGTATGACGTCACTCCGGGCTCGGCGCTGCAGCGTCCCGAGCTGCACGTCATCCCGAACCAGGAGGCGGCGGCGGAGCAGGGCGTTTCGATCCAGTCCATCGCGCGCACCGCGCTGATTGCCACCCTGGGCGACGTTGACACCAACCTCGCTAAATTCGATTTAAAAGACCGGCAGATCAATATTCGGGTTCAGCTCGACCCGAAGTATTCCGACGACCTCGAAGCGATCCGCCACCTGCGCGTCATGGGCTCCAATGGCCGCCTCGTGCAACTGGCCAGCGTGGCGGAGGTGGTGGTGGGCGAAGGGCCTTCGCAGATCGACCGCTACGACCGCGCACAGCAGATCAGCATCGAGGCCACCCTGCGCCCCGGCATATCGCTGGGCGACGCGGTGATCGCGGTCCACGATCTGCCGGCCTTCAAAGGATTGCCGCCCAACGTGAAGGAGCGTCCCACCGGCGACATCGAGATTCAAAAGGACGTTTTCGGCGGATTTGCCTGGGCCATCAGCGCCGCGGTCATTTTCATCTATGCGGTGCTGGTGCTGCTGTTCGGCGGCTTCTTGCAGCCGCTCACCATCATGATGGCCCTCCCGCTGTCCATCGGCGGCGCGCTGATGGGCCTCATCGTGACCCGACAATCCCTTGGATTGTACGCGCTTATCGGCATTGTGATGCTGATGGGGCTGGCCACCAAAAATTCAATTCTGCTGGTGGAATACTGTCTGATGATGATGCACCGCGGGATGCCGCGTTCGGAGGCGGTGATGAGCTCCGGCGAGGCGCGCATGCGTCCCATCTTGATGACCACGGTGGCCATGATCGCGGGCATGACGCCCATTGCAATGGGCATCGGCGCGGGGTCCGAGGTCCGCATGACGATGGCCATCGCGGTGATCGGCGGACTCATCACTTCAACGTTTTTGACGTTGCTCGTCGTCCCGGTGGTGTTCACCCTGGTCGATGATTTTTCAAACTGGCTGCAGCAGCGTTTCGCGCATCGCGGCCAGCAGCAGATCGCGCGACCGGTGGTCGTCGATCACGCGCATTGATTTTCCGGAGAGCAAGATGAAAATATCCTTTCGCCGGGCGATCGCCGGTCTGGGGATGGCAGTGCTCCTGCTGACCCCGGTCGGTGCCGCGCCCTCCGAGACAAAGCCCCAGGACGAGCTGAGCACCCCGCCGATCTACCAGCCGCGCACCGAGGACGCGGTGGTCCCGCCGCCGGTCACGCTTCCTCCGCCGCCTCACATCCCCGCCGAGGTCCCCAACGCGCCGCTGAGCGCCGACGAGGCGGCCCGTATCGCGCTGCGCTACCAGCCCACCATCGGCATTGCGCGGGGGCAGATCACCACCGCGCGGGGGACCGTCACCGCCGCGGGGGCGCCCTCGCGGACCATCTTCAACATGGGGCTCAACTACATCGACGTCCTCACGCCCAGCACCGGCGGCAGCTCCAGCGCGGCCATCGCCACCGCGGTTGCTCAGGGCGCGAATCAAGCCGCGCTCGGGGGAGGGGCCGCCGGAAACGCCGCCCTGCAGGGCGCTGCCGGAGCCGGATACCTGGTGACCGGCTCGGTCCGCCAGCTGCTCTATGACTTCAACCGGACGCGCGAGCAGGTGCGCCAGGCCAGGGCGGCCGAGCGCGCGGCGGTGGCCGGTCTCACGACGACGCAGACCGAGGTCGTGCTGCAAACGAAGCGCGCCTACTACGCGTACGTCCAGGCGCTGCGCACCATCCTGGTCAACGAGGGCAACCTGCGCAACCAGCAGGACCACCTGGCCCTCGCGCGGGGCCGTTTTCGCGCCGGCGTGGGCCTGCCGGCCGACGTGGTGCGCTCGCAGACCGCGGTCAGCAGCGCCATCTTCAACCTCGTGCAGGCGCGCAACAACGCGTCGCTGGCCCGCGTGCAGCTGGCCGCCATCATGGGGATCGATCCGCGCACGCCGATCAACATCCAGGAGGATTCCCACGAGCCGGAGCCGGCCACCGACAGCGTGGAGGCGCTCTTCGGGGACGCGCTGAAGCGGCGGCCTGAAATGGCCCAGAGCCTGTCCAACGTGGAGGCGGCCGAGCACGGGCTGAAAGCCGCGCGGCTGACCAACGCGCCCACGCTGAGCGGCACCCTGACGTACACTGCGCGCGGCTCCTCACTTTTTCCCAGCAACGACTCGGTGATCGGCGGGGTGCAGCTGAGCTGGAGCCCGCTCGACGGGGACCTGACAAAGGGCGCCACGCTGCAGGCGCAGGGCGTGCTGGAGACGGCCCGCGCCAGCCTGCTCAACGCCCGGCAGACGGTGCTTTCCGAAGTGGGCCAGGCGTACCTCAATTTGAAAACCGCCGAGCAGGCGCTGGTCACCGCGGACGCCGAGGTCGCCAACGCCGAGGAGACGGCACGGCTCAACGTGGGCCGCTACAAGAGCGGGCTTGGACAATTGCTGGACGTTCTGGACGCGCAAAATGCCCTCAACATCGCGCGCACCAATCGGGTAAACGCGGCGGCCGGAGTCGACCTGGCGCGGGCCGCCTTGCAGCGCGCCATCGGCACGCCGCTCGGCGAGGACCCGGGACCCTAGACGGGAGAAATCAGAGTCCTCCACCAGCGGTTCAATACACCGGCACGCTCAGCTCCAGGCGGCGGCCTTCCGGAACGTTCACCGTGAACGCCGCGCCTCGCGCGCCGCTGCGGACGAGCTGGACGAAGTGGCGGCCGGGCGCGAGCACAATGGTCTGGGGAGCATTCCCGACCGCCTTGCCGTCGACCTGGACGGTCACGCCGGCCACCGCCGGCAGCACCGCGATTGACAGCTCGCTCGACGTGCCCTGGCTGAGCTCGAGGTAGCCGGTGCCGCGCGCCCAGGGATACGAGCGGCCGCTGTCGCTCAAGCCCTGGATGGCATTCGACAGGTAGCCGGTGTCCGGGAAGGCGATGTACCGCGCCCGCACCTTCCCGCCGTTGTCGATGAGGATGGTCTGGGGCGTGGCGCCCGGCACGCAATACTTTTCGAAGGCCTCGCCGTCGTCGTACAGCACCGGAATGCGGAGCGTGGCGCGCCGCGCGTATCCGATCGCGGCCTCCTTCGCGTCGCCGCCGGCAACCGAATGGACCGCCACGAGCTGCGCGTCGGGATGCGCGCGGGCGAGGGCGTTGAGCCCGGCGAGCGCAAGCCCGGAAATCGGTGCTCGGGCATCCCAGAAATACAGCAAGACAGGCCCATGTCCAAGGTGCGCGCCGAGATTCCACGCGTTGCCGGCCGCATCGGTGAGACGTACGTCAGGGGCGGTCGCGCGCGGCTCGAGTCCGCCGCGCAGCACGACCGTCTTGGGCCTGGCGTCGGGCCATTCCTGGTCGGTCGGGCGGCACGGGGGAGCGCTCGGCCAGTCGTCGGCCGGCGGCTCCTCGTCGTCACTCACCGGGGAAGGCGTCGGCGCCGGGCGCGTGGCGACCGGCGGCGCGTCGCCTCCGTGGGCCGCGATCCAGTTCTGCACCCGCACTACGCGGGCGTCGGTGGGCGGGTGCGAGGGGAACACGCGGATCCCGCCCTCCTTCGAGACCTGCTTGAGCTTGGCGAAAAAGCTGAGCGCGCCTTGCGGGTTGTAGCCGGCGCGCACCATCGTCTCCAGGCCCTCCTGATCCGACTGGAACTCGGCGTCCTGGCTGTATCCGCTGGCCACCAGGCTGTGCATCACCCGGCCCAGCAGCCTCACCCAGCGGTCCTGGCCGCCGGTCAAGATGCCGATGAGAACGCCGGTGGCCTGCGCCTGTTCGATCTTATGGCGGGCGTGCTGGCGCGTCACGTGCCCCACTTCGTGGCCCAGCACGAAGGCCAGCTCGTGATCGCCGACGCCGAGGTCAAGAAGGCCGCGGTTCACGTAGACCATCCCGTTGGGGAAGGCGAAGGCGTTGGCGTCCCTGTCGTTGAGCAGGCGCAGCTCGTAGCGCCAGCGTGTGGGCTTCGCGGCGGCCACGATCTTGCGGAAGATGCGCTCGACCCGCGCCTGCTCCACGGGATTGTGGTAAAGGCCGTGGCGCTGCTCGACCTGGTAGGCTTCCTGCCGTGAGGCCCGATCGAGCTCGGCATCGGTGACCGCGCGGGCCGGGCCGCTGAGCGCCAGCGCGAGCAGGAGGGTGACGATGAAAACGTGACGGATTCGCATGGCTTCCTTGCAACGCAAAGTTCGGGGTGAGGCGGGAATGTTCCCCGGGTGAAACCCTCTCATGCCTGGAAAGATGTCCTTGAAGGAGTCTCCATGGCGGGCATGCAATCCGGAGCGTATGCACCCCTGGTATCATGAGGGCGCCGGCTTCTTCGGCGCCGCCTACCTCGAGGAGTACTCAGCCGTGCTGCCGCCGGAGCGCACGCTGGCCGAGGTGGACTTTGTCGAGCAGGTGCTGGACCTCCCCAGAGGCGCCCGCATCCTCGACCTCGCCTGCGGACACGGGCGCCACGCCGTCGAGCTGGCCGGCCGCGGCTACGAGGTGACCGGCCAGGACCTGTCCAGCTACTTTCTCGGGGAAGGCCAGCGCAAGGCGCTCGACCGCGGCGTGAGCGTCCGCTGGGTCGAGCGCGACATGCGCACCATCGACGCGGACGAGCCCTACGACGCCGTCATCAGCATGTTCACCGGGTTCGGATATTTTGAAAGCGACGAGGAAAATGTCCGGGTGCTGTCCGCGGTCGCCGGCGCCCTGGTGCCCGGCGGACGCTTCTTGCTCGACGTGGTGAACCGCGAGCGCATCATGCGCGTGTATCGCGAGAAAGACTGGACCCGCCTGGACAACGGCGTCACGGTGCTCACCGAGCGGCACTTTGATTTCGCCGGCGGGCGCAACCAGGAAACCCGCACCTGGATTTTCCCGAACGGCCGCGAGCGCAGCCTGCGGGTGGATTTGCGCTTGTACACCACTCGGGAGCTGCGAACGATGTTGTCGACGGTCGGGCTGGAAGTCGACGAAACTTTCGGAGGATTCGACGGAGGTCCCCTGGACCTGGACGCGCCAGAGTGCATCCTCGTGTGCACCCGCGTATGAGCGTCCGAATTTTCGTCACCGGCGGGACCTTCGACAAGGAGTACAACGAGCTGAACGGCGCGCTGTATTTCCAGGACACGCACCTGCCGGAAATGCTACGCCTGGGGCGCTGCAAGATCGAGGTGGGAGTGCGCACGCTGATGATGGTCGACAGCCTCGACATGACCGACGCCGATCGCGACTTGATTCGCGACGCGTGCGCCCGATGCGAGGAAAATCAAATCGTCGTCACCCACGGGACCGACACCATGGAAATTACCGCGCGCCACCTCGGCGAATCCCTGCGGGAGAAAACCATCGTGCTGACCGGCGCCATGGTCCCCTACAAGTTCGGCTCCTCCGACGGCCTGTTCAACCTGGGCAGCGCGCTGGCGTTCGTCCAGACCCTGCCGCCCGGGGTGTACATCGCAATGAACGGGCGTTGCTTCCGGTGGAACTGCGTCCGCAAGGACAGAAAGACCGGCGTCTTCGAAGAGGTGCCCTGAGGGTCCGGCAGGTGGCCCCCCGCCGGGGGACGAACCGGCTCCGAGCATTTCGGGGCCAATCCAGGCTCCATGACGCGGGGAAGACTACATTACATGACGTACGTGGTGGCGGAGCCGTGCATCGGCGTCAAGGATCACGCGTGTATGAACGTGTGTCCGGTCGATTGCTTCTACGAGGCGGAAGACCAGCTGGTCATCAATCCGGACGAGTGCATCGACTGCGGGGCCTGCGTGCCCGAGTGCCCGGTCGAGGCCATCTTCCCAGAGGAGGACCTCCCGGAGAAGTGGGCGTCGTATACCGAGAAGAACGCGCGGCCCTTCCAGGAAGGCCAGGAGCTTCCCACCGCGCCCTACCGCGAGGAGTGGGAAGCCGAGCGCGCCAAGCCGGGATCGACCGCGGCCGGGTATTACGAAAAGTACAGTCCGCTCACTTAAAGAAGTGGGCCCAGTCGAGCACGAACTGGCGCTGCTCGCTGGTAAGCGACAGCCCGGAGAAGGCGATCTCCTCTTCGTTGAGGTCGAGCGCCACGTGCGCGTCAATGCCCTGCGCGACACGCCAGCAGGTGACCATGATGCCGGTGCGTCCCACGCCGCCCAGGCAGTGCACCAGCACGGGGCCGTTCTCAGGGTCGCGCACGAAGCGGATGAACTCGGCCACCTGCTCAACGGTGGGCACGCTCCAGTCGACCACGGGAATGTGTCGCGGGCGCATGCCGGCGGCCATCACGTGCTCGGTTTCCGAGTTGTCCTCAAGGCGCAGGTTCACCACGCTGCGGATGCCCATTTCGGCGATCTCCGGCCAGTGTGTCCGATGGGGCTGAGGTCCGCGGTACAAGGTCGGATGGACTTGATGCAGGCGAGGCACGCTTGTCAGTTGGGCGGCGCGGCGCCTGTCCCTGCCTTCGTCGGGGAGCGCGAGAATGAAGAGTGAGATGAGTACGGACCTCCGTTTCCTGGACGCCTGCGCGGCCGACGGCTGCTCGCCCGACCTCGCGTTGTTCGTGGATGCCGCGCGCGCCCATGCACTTTTGACCTTGAAGCGCAGGGGGACGCCGCTGGTCCCTCTGGTGATGTATCGGCAGGCAAAGCAAATCGGGCTACGCGACTTCCCGGCCGCCACGTTCACGAAAGCCGCGGCGGACGCGCAGGCCTTCATTCAGACGCTCCCCGAAGAAGTGGACGCCTGCGCTCTGGTGATGGATTCGTATCTGGCCGCGGATCCGGCCGGCCAGAAGAAGACCGACGCCATCGTGATCGAAGCCTGCCAACGCGGCCAGTCGGCGTCCTTCCGCTTCGCCCAGCGGTACGGGCATTCCGGAATCTTGCGGCGGTTGAAGCCAAGCGCGCCGTTTGAGTACCTGGGGACGTGCGCGCCGCTGCTGGTCTGAGTTACATTTCCGGCATATGCCGTCTACATCGAAATCGCGCGCAGCCCCAGGATGACGTCCTTCATGTCTCGCGGGCGGCGGTTTGGGAAATACGCCAGCAGGGATTCCACCCAGGCGATGGCGGCCGGGGACAGCGGGGGTTTCACCGTGCGCAGCGCGGGTAATTCCGGAGTGCTTACCCGGCCCAGAGCCGGGGGAGGCTCCACACCGCTGAGCAGGCGATGGGCCAGCGCGCCGAGGGCGTAAATGTCCATGCCGGTATTGCACTCTCCGCCGGCATATTGCTCCGGCGGCGCGTAGCCGTGCGTTCCCATGGCCTGCGTCATGTCCGCGGACGGGCTCCACGCGATGCCGAAATCC
>VGFD01000133.1 GCA_016868975.1 Armatimonadota bacterium
CCATTCTGGCGTTTATCTTGACGCCGGTGACCGCATGGCTCATCAACCGGCTCGACCGCAGCATTGAGACGGTCATTCACAGCGCGCAGGACAAGGTCGCCGACCTCACCAGCCAGATGGAGGAAACCATCTCCGGCATCCGCGTGGTGAAGGCGTTCGGCCGCGAGGAGTACGAAGAGAAGCTGTACCGCGAGGTGAGCAGCGAGTCGTACAGCCTGTCAATGCGGGTCACCAGGATGCAGCTGCTGCACAATCCGATGGTGGAAATCATCTCCACCATAAGCCTGATCATCGTGATCGGCTATGGCGCTTTCGCGGTCGCCAACAAGCAGTTGACGCTGGGCGACTTCATGGCCTTCTGGGGATACCTGCTGCTGGCCAGCACGCCGCTGACCCGCATCACGAACACCATCTCCAACCTGCGCCGCGGCCTGCTGGCGGCCCGCAGGATTTTTGAATTGAAGGACATCGAGCCAGAGGTTCACGATCGCCCGGACGCGGTGCCGCTGGCGCCGGCCTCAAAATCAATTGCTTTCGAGAACGTGACGTTCCGCTACGTGAATGGCCAGCACGCCATTCTCGACGACGTGTCGTTCGAGGTGCCGTACGGGACGGTCACCGCCATCGTGGGCCACAACGGCGCCGGAAAGTCGACGCTCATCAGCCTGATTCCGCGCTTTTACGATCCGGAGAGCGGCCGCATCCGCATCGACGGGACGGATCTACGCGACGCGCGCATCGACTCGCTGCGCCGCCAGATCGGCTTCGTGCTGCAAGACAATATCCTGTTCTCCGGAACGCTGCGGGAGAATTTGAAGTACGGCAACCCGGGTGCTTTGGACGCCGAGATGTTCTCCGCGGCGGAAATCGCGCACTGTCATGAGTTCATCGCGAAATTGCCGGACGGGTACGACACGGTGGTGTCGGAAGGCGGCCGCGGAATCTCCGGAGGCCAGCGGCAGCGCATCGCCATCGCGCGGGCGATCCTGTCGAATCCGCGCATCTTGATCCTGGACGAGGCCACGGCGTCGCTCGACCTGGAGTCCGAGCGCTGGGTTCAGGAAGCCCTGGAGCGCCTGATGCACGACCGCGCGGTCTTCGTGATCGCGCATCGGCTGTCCACGGTGCGGAGGGCGGACGTGATCCTGGTGATGGAAAACGGCAAGATCGTCGAGCGCGGCACGCACGAAGAGTTGATGGCCCGCAGCGGAGTGTACCGAAGGATGTGCGACTCGTTCTACGGCGAGGACGCCGTATAGGTTCAGGGGCGACAGCGTCTACTTCTTCTCGGACGCAGGCTCGGCGGAGGTGAACTTCAGCGACGCGGAGTTGATGCAGTAGCGCAGGCCGGTGGGCTTGGGGCCGTCGTCGAAAACGTGGCCCAGGTGACCGCCGCAGCGGCCGCACATGACCTCGACGCGCACCATTCCGTAGGCCGTGTCTTTTTCGGTGTGCAGCGCCTTCAAGGAAATCGGCATGTAAAAGCTGGGCCAGCCGGTGCCCGAATCAAATTTCGTCTTGGAGGCGAACAGCGTAGCTCCGCAGCCCGCGCAGACGTACACGCCTTCGTCGTGATTGTTCCAGTACGCGCCGGTAAACGCCTGTTCGGTGCCCTTCTGTCGAAGGATGTAGAACTGATCCTGGCTCAGAGTCTTGCGCCACTCGGCGTCCGACTTCACTACTTCGAAGTCACCTTTTGCGGTTTTCTTGTGTGGCACGGTGCACATGGTGTCGCACCCCGGCGAGGGCTTCGCGGCAGGCTTGCCGGGCTTGTTGGCGGCCAGGACGCCGACTGTAACGAGCACGACAAGGGCGACGAGTGCGAGAAGCTTGATGAACATCGATTGGAACCCCTTATTGCAGACTGCTCCCTACAACCGCGCGGCGACTGCCGGAGTTCCCTAAACCCACTCCACGCGCATCACGTTCATGCCCGGCGCCAGGTCCACCTTGGCGCCCATGAAGCGGATTCCGTGCAACTTGCGCTCCTCGGTGTCCCACTTGCGCTGCTCGCGGCCGTTGACACCCACGCGGCACTCAGAATTAAAGGGCACCGGAACCGCCATGAAAGTCGTGAAGCCGTGCGTCTCCAGCTTGATGATGGCTTCCGCCCAGTTGTCCCCGCGGGTCGCCGCGAACGACAACACCAGCTCGCCGATTTTCATGTCCTCGACGAGGCATTCCGCCCACGAGTCCGGCAGGCGCGGCATGAAATCAATGTAGCGCAGCACGAGGTTGGGCCGTACGCCCATCACGTAGTGCACCATCGACCAGATCAAGCCCATCCCAGAGTGCGCGCGGATGCAGCAGCCGGCGTCCGGCAAGAACTCCGCGAAGGCGCCCGGCATCTCGTGCTTCAACGAAAGCGCCATGCGCTTCACCGTCTGGATGCCCTGGTCGCCGCGCCCGTAGCGCAATTGGGCGCACGCCATGGCGCCGGTCCCGATGGGCGTCACCTTCTTGTCCGCGGCGCCCTGGGTCATCATCCCCCACGTCGACATGAAGTGCCCGGACTCCATCTTGGGGAGCGCCGACATGGCCTGCTGCCAGGTGGCGGCGCCCACCAGCATGGGCAGCACGGACGTCCAGTTGCGGCCCACCCAGCCGTACATGACGCCCTCCGGGACGGCTTCCTCCGAGCCGAGAATCAGTCGCTCGGTTGGAAAATGTGCGTTTACCTGCTCCGGCGTCACCCCCTTGAGACGACTCGCGATGCGGTTCACCATTTTCTGGATATCCGCCTTTGGCGCGCACAGATCGGCGAACAATCCCTGCTCCGGCAGATAATAGGATTTCGCGATGGTGATTTCCAGCACTTCGTGCTTGCGCCGCACGAGGTGGGCCAGGGTGGCGTCGCCGGCTTGCAGGTACATCGACTCCAGCGCGCGCATCCCTTCCAACTGCAAGCACGCCGTGTCCACGAGACGGTGGTTTTGATAGCCCGGCCGCTCGATGACCCCGGGCCCGCGCTGCACGATGTTAAGCCCCTGCTTGTCGGTCTGAAAGCGCTTGAAAAGATTGGCCGCGAGGGGCAGGTGCTCGCCCAGGAAATTGCGATCCCCGGACCATTTCGCGTATTGATCCAGCGCGATGCAAAACAGCGGCAGCGCGACCAGGTTCTGGCGCGGAAAATGGCTGCCCAGGGTGGTGATCTCGTTGGGCGCGTCCTCGCCGTTGTACGCGCTGGCCGCGTATTTCGCCAGCAAGGAGAGGCTGTCGCGCACCAGCGTCTGGCGGCCCACCGCCAGCATCGCGGGCACCGCCATGCAAATGTCGACCCCGTTGAACCAGGGCAGCTCGTGAAAGCCGGAGATCAGCGCGTTTCCGACCGGTGTCTCGGCTTCGAGAATTTGATAATTCAGCTTGGCCCACAGGAACGCTTCGTTGATGGCCTCCTCCGGACACTCCAGCCGGCTGTTGTTGGCCACCTCGGCATAGCGCGCCATCTTCTCTTCAAAATAGATGGGATGGCTGGCCATCAAATCCTGGTAGTTGGCGATTGCCGCCGCCCTGGATTCGGTGGAGCCGGTCGCGATGAAGCGCACGTTGAACCATCCCTTCGAGGGGATGTCAATGGTGTAGTGCAGGTCGCCGCCGCCGCCGTGCTCGCCGCCGGACGACTGCCGTCCCTGGACCTCCGGCCCCAGGAGATGGTACGACGGCGTGCGATCGGTGCCAAACACCACGGCCCAGCCGTTCAGCGTGTCCTCGGCGCACACCGCGTTCAGATCGTCGATGAATTCCAGATCGTCCTCGCCGTCGCGGATCTGCAGCTCCTCGGCGCGCCACGTCGCGCGCAAGTTGCTGTGCACCAGGATCTGCAGCTCCAGCGGAGTCTCCACGGCCCGCTCGTTCTTGAAGGAGAACTCCACCACGAGACCCGGCAGCTCATCCGGCACCCACTCCCGGCGGGTCACCGTCAGACCCAGCTCGGGCAGCGTGTACCCGTGCTCGCAAAAGCCCGGACCCACGACGAACTTGTCGGCCTTCTCCAGCCAGAACTCGCCGCCGGGCCCGTTGAGGCGCACCCAGAAGCCGTCCAGCAGCTTGATGGGATGGGTCCAGATGCCCGCCATGTCCCCGGGGATGTGGGCGCCCAGCGCGGGAAACATCCCGTTCTGGTCGCCCACCATGAAGAGCTGCTTGCCGGTGGCCACGTACAGGTCGTCGAGCCCGCCGGTCTTCTCCAGCATGAGCGAATAGGTTTCGACCTGCTCAACCCAGAGCGTCTGCTCCATCCGCGCCTTTCCGCGCCGTGGTTACAGGCGCTCGTTACAGGCGGCGACCACCTTCACGATCTCGTCCTGGAACCAGCGCACGTGATCATTCGAAGTGCGGTGATGATTTACCAGGATGGAGAAGCTCACCTGCTGTCCCGCTTTCGTGATGCAATAGCCGGACAGCGTCACCGTGCCGTCGATGGTTCCCGTCTTGCCGACCACGTTGAGCCCGCGCATTCGGTAGGAGAGCGTCCCGTCCTTACCGGCAACCGAAAGTGTTGACTTCCAGACGCCCGCGTCGGGTCGGCGCGACATCCCGTCGAGCAGCTCCACAAACTGGCGGGGCGTCACCCGGTTGAGCACCGACAGGCCGCAGCCATCGGCCACTTGCAGGTTGGTCACGTCCACGCCCAGGCTGGTGAGGAATTCGTTGATGGCTCGGGTCGTGGTATCGAGGGTCCCCTGACCGCCCGTCCGCCAGCCCACCGCCTTGAACACGTGCTGCGCGAAGAGGTTGTCGCTTTCCTTGTTGATCTGCTTGAGAATCTTGAGAAGCGGCGCCGAGTGGTGCTCGCCGTACTGGACCAGCCCCAGTGGCAGCGGGGCCTCGGCCGCGGTGATCAGGCGGGCGCCGCCGTCCACCTTGATCTTGTGATCATTAAGGATGGCGGCAAAGGTCCCGGTGGTGTACAGCGGGGGATTGTGGAAGGTCATCGAGGTCCGCACCGGGTTGCTCTTCACGTTGTTGATGATGATGTTGTTCGTGCTGAAGGCGCGGCTCACGCTGGGCCCGCCCCGGCTGCCGACCCGCCGATACTGCAGCGCGGAAGTTGGCGGCCAGGCGTTCACGCGATCCCCGCGCACGTCGAGATGGCACACGTTGCCGTTGATGGACAGGGCGCCGGTCTCGGGCGCATAGTCGAGGAGAAGGTAGTGGCGCCGCCAACCCTTCCCCAGGAAGTCGCGGTCGAACGCCGAGTCGTCGCCCACCACGTCGCCGGTAATGCCGCGCACGCCGCGCTCCCACATGCGATCAGCGAACGTGAGGAAGGGCCCGGTGGCCGGCCGCGTCCAGGGCTCCACCATCGTTGGATCCCCGTTGCCGCGCAGGTACACGTTTCCGTTGATGATGCCGCTGCCCACGTCGGGCGGCGGGCCGAGCACCTCGGTGCGGAAGCGGAAGTCGGGCCCCAGGTGGTGCAGCCCTACCGCGGTGGTGACCAGCTTGAAATTGGAGGCCGGAATCATCGGCGTGTCGGCGTTCTTGGCGTACAGCACACGGCCGCTGTCGGTTGCGCGGATGAAAATCCCCACGTCGGCACGGGTAAGCGCGCGATCGCCGCGGACGATCCTGGAGATGCGCTGCTTGACGCGCGCGCAGGCGTCCTCGGCGGAGACGGCGGCGGAATGGGCCGCGGCAATCCCCAGGACGAGCGCGACGACGACGGCTTTACGGAACGGAGCGAGCACGGTCAAACCCCCGAGCGGTTTCAATGAGGGCCCTCCCAGAATGGAAGGCACCCTGTGGCAGACATTGGCAAGAAGGTCTTTGCCAGATTCGTGCCGGAGGCCCTCCGGTCCTGCGCGGATGGCGCACCGGCGGGGACCGGGACCAGCCGTGGCGAAGGGAGGCACGTGCGGATTGGCTCCCTGATCGTCGTCCTGCTCCTCGTGGCCAGCGTTGCCCACGGACAGGCGCCGCCCGGCGTGATGCGCGGGCTTGACGGCGCCATGATGGCCCGCGTCGACGGTGGGGGATTTCAGATGGGGCGCGACCTCCTGCCCGGCGAGCGCGCGGATCTGATGCTGGAGGCTCCACGCCACGTCGTGGACGTGCCCACCTTCTTCGTCGACCTTACCGAAGTGACCAACGGCCAGTTCGCGCGCTTCGTGAAGGAGGCCGACTACACCACACAAGCCGAGAACGACGGGACATCCTCGGTGTGGCGCGGCGGCGAGTGGGTGGAAGTGAAGGGCGCCGACTGGATGCACCCCGAGGGCCCCGGCTCTTCGCTCGACCGCCGCATGAACGTTCCCGTGGTGCACGTCTCCTACAACGACGCACTGGCTTACGCGAAATGGTGCAAGAAGCGCCTTCCCACCGAGGCCGAGTGGGAGAAGGCGGCGCGCGGCACCGACGCTCGCATCTGGCCGTGGGGAAACCAGCCCGACCCCTCGCGCGCGGATTGCAAGGAGCGGGGTATTCCCTCCGCGATGCCGGTGGGAAGTTTTCCGGCGGGCGCATCCCCGTATGGCTGCCTGGACATGGCCGGCAACGTCCGCGAGTGGACGCTGGACTACCTGAATGCGTATCCCGGCGGCGCGCCCCAGCCGGAGCTTTACGGCAAGCGCTACCGGGTCGTGCGTGGCGGAGCGTGGCCGCAGAGCCTCGCGGATCAACGCTCGTACCGCCGTGAGTTTCGGCTTCCCAAGCACCATGAGAGCCTCACCGGGTTTCGCTGCGTGTGGTCGGAAACGACGGTGAAGGCGCCGTAGGCGACACAACCCCGCATCAGACCCGGTAGGAGCCCTCGCCCCCCCGTGCGAATGCTCGGGCTTCTTGGAGGGAAGATCCACTTGCAATCCAACAAAGTGATCATCCTGGGCTGCGGGCGCCAGGGCGCGCGGTTGGCCGAACTGCTCGAGGCGGAGCAGTATGAGGTTGCCGTCATCGATCGCACCGCCTCGTCCTTTTCGCGCCTGCACCACTTTCGCGGCGAGAAATTCGTCGGCAACGGCGTCGACGAAGAAATTCTGCGCCGCGCCGGCATCAAGCAGGCCGTCGCCTTCGCCGCGGTCACCAACGGCGACAACACCAACCTGATGACCGCCCAGATCGCGCGGGTGATTTTCGAGGTTCCGCGCGTGATCTGCCGGGTGTACGACCCGGAGCGCGCCAGCCTGTACCATGACCTCGGGCTGGAAACGGTTTCCGCCACGACAGTCGGCGCGCGCATGCTGCGCAACATGATCATTGCGCCCAAGATCTTGCGGCAATATCAGATCGGTGACGGCACAGCGGTTGCGCTCGAGTTCAAGCTGAGCAGCTTCACCGATGGAATGTCAGTGGAGCAGCTGGAGATCCCCGGCGAGTTCCGAATTGCCTGCATCGTGCGTGACCAGGTGCCGCTCGTGCCTCCGGCGGATTACTCGGCGCGCGAGGGCGACCACATTTTTGGCGCGGTGATGGCCCGCAGCATGGCGCTGGTGAAGGAAAAATTGCAGATTAGCGAGCTGGCCGTCAACTTCCCGTCCCGAGGAGGCGTGTAGCGTGTTTATTCTCATCGCGGGCGGAGGAAAGCTGGGTTACTACCTGGCCAAGGCGCTGCTGCACGGCGGCCAGGAGATCGCGCTGATCGAGAAAAATCGCGAGATCGTTGAGAAGCTTGAAGAAGAGCTGGGCAGCATCGTAGTGCAGGGCGACGCCTGCGATCCGGAAGTGCTGGGAAACTCCGGGGCCGAGCGCGCCGACCTCATCGCGGCCGTCACCGGCGACGACGAGGACAACCTCGTGATCTGCCAGGTGGCCAAGCAAAAATTTCACGTGTCGTTCACCATTGCCCGGGTCAACAATCCGAGCAACGAAGAGATCTTCAAGCGGCTGGGCATCGACGCGCCGGTTTCGTCCACCTCGATCATCCTCGCCATGATCGAAGACGAGATCGCCCAGCGCGGCGTGATGACCTCCCTGCTCATCTTCCGCCAGGCCGGCATTGAGATCGTGGAGACGAAGATCCATAAGGACGCTCCGGTGACCGGCAAGGCGCTGCGCGACCTGACGCTCCCCGAGCAGTGCACGGTGGCCATGGTGATGCGGGGCGCCGACGCCATCATCCCGGACGGCAACACGGTGCTCCACGAGGGCGACACGGTCATCGCGCTGGCCAAGATAGAGCGCTTCAACGAGCTGAAGGACATGCTCATGGGGACCGCCGTCTGATTCTCGACGTGCTCCGCGCGCGGGATCCGTACCGCGCGATGCGCATCGACAGCGACGATCTGGAGGCGTACCGTCATGCGGAAATGGTGCGCCTGCAGGCGTCCCCGCCCGGGCGCATCACCTGGGAGGCGGACGGGTCCGCGTACCTCACCGCGTGGCCGGGCTTGCGGGAAGGGCTGTCCGGCGCGGTGCAGACGGCGGTCCAGGATTTTGGCTGGCGGCCGGGCCGCGCCGATGCCGCCGCGCGCCTTCTGGGGGATATTGACGGCGTGGTGGTCGCCGATTGCGCCATCGACGACGACGAGCGGGCGGAATTGCTGGAGGCGGCGGGGTTCGTGCCGGAAATTGTGCGCGTGCGGCGCCGGGTGTCGGAAACGCCGCACGACCCCGAATTCACCTCACGTGCCTGCGGGCCCGGCGACCTGCCGTTCTTGTTCTGGCTGGCCAGCGAGACGTGCGCGCACACCGTCCCGCGCGTGCGGGGATGGACCGACGACGAGGTGCGCGACGCCTTCATGCGGCGCTACGCGACGCTGGACATGGACGCCTGCCCCACCCTCATCCTCGAAGACGCGCGCAAGGAGTCGTGCGGCTTCGTGGTGTTCGAGATGGACTACGTGGATCCGGCCAGCGGGCGCGTCACTGCCTTCATTCTCGACATCGCCACCCATCCCGATTACTGGGGGAAGGGCGCCGCGCAGGCCATGATGCGAGCGGGAGAGGCGGAGATGCGCCGCCGCGGGGTGCGCACCATGTTCGCCGACATCTCCGCGGACAATCCACGTCCGCTGGCACGGGCCACGAAATCCCTGGGTTTTGAGATGGTCGGGCATCAATGGGTCCGCATTCCCAAACTTTAACAATTTGCTTACATCCTGTTTACAAACCGTTCGATTCGTTACATTCCCAGGGTTGGGCGCGGGGCCGCCCCCATGTACAGTAATTACACGGCGGATGAAGCGATGGGAAGGAGCGACTGACATGGGCGGAGCTATTGGCGCGATCAAGGGAATTGCGGACGTTGCCGGAGCCATTGGCGGCGGCGGCGACAAGAAGGAAAAGGGCGGCGGGGACATCCTCAAGCTGGTGACCAAGCTGCTCGGCGGCGTGTTGGGCGGGAAATAACATTTCCATGGAAACGCCGACGCCAGCGGTGGAACTGCTCTCCCGGCGGCTGGTGGAGGCTCTGCACGCGGCTTGTCCCGCGTGCGGAGGCCCCGTCGGAGCCCACGACAACCGCTGCGCGGCCTGCGATGCAGTCCTCACCGACGAGGACGACATGCTGGGCTGGGGCGGCGAGCCGGCCAACCTGATCCGGCTGCGCACCACGTTCGACGCGTGGCTCAACGGCGAGAGCGAGGTCGATCCCGCGCTGGCCGTCACCGAGGAATTGTTCCGCGGCGCCCGCCAGGCCAGCCAGGTGCTCGGCGCGCTGCTCACTCCGGCAAGAACGGAAAACCTGCTCGCCGAGGGATTTGATAGCATCATTTCCGCCGCGGACAATTTTGCCCGCCTGGTGCACCTGCTGATGGCCTACCGCAGCTCGCTGGTGGCCGAGGATCCCGATGCGGCGCGGGGCGATCTGCGCGCGGTGGCCACCCAGATGCGCATCATGGATCGGCTGCAGAGCCGCGTTGACGACGAGATTGCGGCGCTCTGTCAGTGATAGGTCTTCTCGCCCGCTTCCACCGCGAAATTCAAGTGATTGGTCCGCGGCGGAAACGGACAGGTGGCGAACGGAGTAAAGGCGCACGGCGGGTTGTACGCGCGGTTGAAGTCCACGACCGTGCGGCCTTCGGCGTCCGGACGCGGCACGTACAGATAGCGGCCGGCCGGATAGGTTGTTCTTCCGCTCGTCTTGTCCTTGAACATGACGAACAGATCCTTGCCGCCGTCGTCGTAGGCTTCCAGCCGGATTTCCTGACCGTTGAAGTCAAACACGAGCAGTCCCGCGACTTTCATCGTGCCGGACTGCCCGGTCGCCGTTGGCACCTCGCGCGTGCTGGCTTTTGCCTCGAAGCGCGCGGGGATTCTCCAGCGGACGTCCGGCGCGAAAGCCGGCACGCCGCGAAAGCCGGACAGCGCCGGACTCGCGCTGTCCTTCAGGCGGACGCCGACCCGCCCGTCGCGCACGATCACGTACCACGACAGCGTGCCGAGCGAGAATTTCTGCTCACCTTCCGGGGCCTCCGTGGAAATGGCGACGCCCGATATCGGCGCGCCGGCCGAAGTGACGGCGACACCGGGGGCGATCGTCATTTCAACCATCTTGTCGCGGAGCACGAAAGTGCCGATGCGGGCCGGCCCGGAAGGAAAGCGGCACGTGTTCCCATCGCCGGACCCGAAGGAATTCCCGCCGGGCTCCAGCCAGAACAACCCGGCCAGCGCCAGCCAGCCATCCGGCTTGCGCAGGGAGGCTTCCCGCGCTGCCTTCCATGATTCATATCCGGCCTTGAAATCGTCCGCCCAGGCGGGTCCGACCGTGAACACAACAAGCATCAGGCCCATCAGCGCCTTCCCAATGATATCCGCCATGCGCGTGCGCAGCCCCGGGTCGACGCCCTTCTTTCGGCTCTCAAACATGTTGATGGACACCAGCAATTCATTGATGTGGTCGATGTCGAGCATCGCGTCTTCGGGAATCTTGCCGTCCTCGAAATTCAGCGGGCAGACGTCGACTTCGGTCTTGCCGTCCTCCTCGAATTTCACCGGGAGCCCGTGCGAGCGGCAGATCAGCGGGCGTGACTCATAAATCGCGCACTGGTCGTCCACCAGGAGCGGACATGCATCGACTGCATCGGCCTCGGCGCGCACCCGCTCCTGAACTTCGGGCGGCAGCTCAGCCACGGCCTTTCCAACCGCTTCCGCCTCCACCGGAAACAGCGACAGGTGCAGCTTGCAACAGCCGCTGCACCCGGAGCGGCAGGCGAACGACGCCGGATAGCGGCCGCGCGTCTGGGCAAAGAAATGGTCCACGCGCTGCAGCATCTGCTGGTAATAGTCCATTTATTCGACCACGTCCAGGCGCTCGTATCCGTTGGGGATATCGCGGTAATAGCCGGGCCCTTGCGGTCCGGTGCCCCACCAGGAGTTCATCGGCACCGTGTAGGTGGAGCCGGTGGTGGGCGACTGCACGCGCTCAATCCCCAGCGTGGCGTT
>VGFD01000134.1 GCA_016868975.1 Armatimonadota bacterium
GTCCCAGCCGGAAAAATTACTGATCTGGATCTGGCTGGCCACTTCGCGCAGCGACGGCATGGCGGGCTGTTTAACGATGGCCGGGCGGTCCTTCATACTCCACTTCATGGTGAGGATGCCGTCGGCGCGCGTGAGGCTGGCCGGCTTGAGCTCCGGCGAGCCCGGAGCTTCCAGGTTGTACTGGGTCTGCTCCGGGCTCTTGAAGGTGAACGTGGTATCCAGGATGGGCTCGAAATCCTGCGTGTAGGAAACCTCCCAGAATTTGCGGCCCGGCCAGGGCACCTTGCGGTGGTGCACGAGGCGGAATTCGAGCACCGAGCCCTCCACCGGATTGGGATAATCGATGCCGATCAGGTGCATGCGCTTGTACAGCGGATGGCTGGCATAAGAATCGGTTACCGTGTCGGTGATGCGGGCCGGCGGCACGTCGATCATCTTGCCGTCCGGCATCCACACCCGGGCCAGCTCGACCTTGCTGGTCTGCATCTTGCTATCGTAGAACCGCACGGTGCGGCCGAACCGCTCGATGCCTTCCTTGTTGAGTACCTTGATGGCGTCGTACTCGATCAGGTCGTTGGTGCCGTCCGGGTAGATTATCGCCTGGATGTCGTCTTTGAGGATAATGGCGTCGGCCTTGGGGAACTCCTTTGCGCCGGGGGCATTGGCCCACGGGTTGGGGAGCGCCGGGGCCGGTTCGGCGTGCGCCGGACGCCACAGAAGGCCTCCCAGCGCGAGGGCGGCAAGCCAGTAATGTCTCATGCGTGCAATCCCTTTGCGGCCGCCTCGAACGCCTGCTCGAGGTCGTTGGCCAGATCGTCCTGGGTTTCAATCCCCACCGAGAGTCGGATCAGGCCGTCGCTTATTCCCAGCTCGGCGCGCCGGGCGGCGGGAATGCTGGCGTGCGTCATGATGGCCGGGTGGTCGGCCAGCGACTCGACGCCGCCCAGGCTCTCGGCCAGGGTGAACAGGCGCAGCCGCTCCATGAACGCCCGCGCGGCCTCCAGTCCGCCGCGGATGACGAACGAGATCATGCCGCCGAAGCCGCGCATCTGCTTTTTCGCCAGCGCGTGCTGCGGGTGCGCGGGCAGCCCGGGATAATACACGCTCTCAACGGCTTCGTGCTCTGCCAGCATAGCCGCCAGCGCACGCGCATTTTCCTCGTGGCGCTGCATGCGCACCGCCAGGGTTTTCAACCCGCGCAGCACGAGCCACGCGTCGAGCGGTCCCGGCACCGCGCCGACCGCGTTCTGGTGGAACTTCTGGTTGTCGTAAATCTCTTTCGACGAGGTGACCAGCACTCCGTTGACCACGTCGCTGTGCCCCCCCAGGTACTTGGTGGCGCTGTGCACCACCACGTCGATGCCGTATTCCAGCGGCCGCTGAAAATACGGCGTCATGAACGTGTTGTCGACTACTGAGATAATATTGTGCCGCTTTGCGAATCCCGCGCAGGCCTCCAGGTCGGCCAGCTTGAGGAGCGGATTGGTGGGCGTCTCAATCCACAGCATCCGGGTGTTCGGCCTGCGGTGCCGCTCCAGGGCGGCGGCGTCGGAGAGGTCCACGAATTCGGTCTGGATGCCGAATTTCTCCATGACCCGCACGAACAGTCGATACGTCCCGCCGTAGACGTCGTCGCCGCACAGCATGTGATCGCCAGCCTTGAGCAGGTTCATCAAGTTCGCCGTGGCGGCCATCCCGGAGGAGAACGCCAGGCCGTGGGAGCCGCCTTCCAGCGCGGCGATGCACTCCTCGAGGGCGCCGCGCGTCGGATTTTCGGTGCGCGAATATTCGTATTTTCCCTGGAAGGGTTTTCCGAGCCCCTCCTGGGCGTAGGTGGAGGTCTGGAAAATGGGCGTGGTGACCGCGCCCGTGGTGGCCTCCGGATCCTGTCCGGCGTGGATCGCAAGGGTTTCAAAGCCGTAGCGTGGATTCATTTCCAGTGCCATTCCTCGACATTCCAGGTGAGCGCGCCGTAGCCGCGGGGACGAATTCCCCGCAGGTCGGCGCGATAGGCGCAAATCTGCGGCCAAAAATAGAGCGGGAGAATCGGAACGTCGCGCGCGATGAGCGCCTGCTGCCGCTTCAGCGCGCCTGCCGCGTCGGCCGGCACGGCGGCCCGCGCGATCTCGCGCAGCAACGCCTCGTGCTCGCTGTCCGACCATCCGGAGACGTTTTCGCCGCGAAAGCCATTCCGTGATGTCGGGGTGGAATCCTTTGCATAGTAGACCGCGGGCTGCGTCCAGGGGTAGAATACGGCCTCCTGCAAGGCCACGGCAAAGTCGCGGCGCTGCAATCCCTCGTGGTAGCGCTCTGCGGGCCGTGCCTCGAGCACCAGCTTCACGCCCACGCGCTCCCACGACCGAACGATGCCCTCGGCGGCCTGGCGCATTGCCGCGTCGTCGGCGTTCACCAGTAAGCGGAAGGTACGGGTCGTCGGACCGCGCTTGAGCCCGCCCTCGGCGGTCACCTTCCAGCCGGTTTCCAGCAAGGCCTTGCGTGCCACAGCCACATCCACGTCGTAGCGGGCGAACGCGGCCTCAAAGCCGGCCCGCTGGGGGACAAGCCACGACTGGGCGCGCAGCGCGTCGGCCGTCCCCAGGGATTTTTCGAGGCCCGCGCGATCGAGAGCGCCGGCCAGCGCACGCCGGACCTCGTCATGGCGCAGCACGGGGTCGCGCGTGTTGAATACGAGCTGGACGAGGCGCGCGCCCGGGGTGCGCTCCACCCTGATCGCCTGATCCTGCGGGTCCCAGGTGGCGGCCCGCTCGGCGGGGATGTCGGTGAGAACGTCCACTTCGCGCTTGCGAAGCGGTCGTTGCGGGCGAGGTCGAGACCGTTGGCGCTCCCGCTGCTCAACACGAAGGGGCCGCTGCTCAGCGGCCTCTGGTGGAAATCCAGGCGGCTGAACGTCGTGGGACTTTCCCGCATGGCTTTTCCGAGCGTCGCCTCCGGCAAGGGAAACACGTCGAGCGCGTTGAGGCGCGGATTGCGCAGCGCCACCAGCCTCACGTCGCGCGGCCCGCTCAATTCGAAGCGCTGGACGAGCCCGGTCCAGTCGTCGTGCTCGGCGCGCAGCAACGGGTGCAGCGCCTGCGTGTATCCAAACAGGAAATCAGTGCCGAGGAGCGGCTGCCCGTCGCTCCAGGCGGCGTTTCCGCGCACGGCGAGACGGTATTCGACGAGGTTGCCGCCCAGCCACTTGAAGGTCCCCGCTTCGCGCGTCGGCGCCGCGGCGGCCCATGACGGCTGCAGGCGGCCGTCCGGTCCGGTCTGCGTGAGGCCCCGCACGTAGGCCGCCTGGACCTCGCGCGAGACCGAGTCCCGCGCGAGGATTGGCGACAGTGATCGGGGCGTCCCGATTACCGCCACCGTTATCCGCTGGCCGGCCGGCACCTCCGGGGCCTTCTTGCATCCCCAGGAAAACAAAAGCAGCACGGCCAGACAGATGGCCGTGCCTTTGAGGCGGAACGCCGCCGTCACGCGGTTATGCGTGGCGGCCGAAGACGAACCAGATGAGCAGCGAGGAGACGATGAACGCAATGGCGAGCCGCCCCGTCCACATCGAGAGCATCTCGTCGGCGCTCTTCTTGCGGCCGGTGAGCGGGCTGCTGACCTGTCCGCCAATCACGCCGGAGAGCCCCTCGGCTTTCGTCGTCTGGAACATCACGCAGGTGATGAGGCTGATGCAGATGACAAAGTACACGAACAGCACGAAGGAATGGCCCAGGTTGTAAGCCATCGATTGCTGGCCGAGCTGCATGGGGGCCTGCTCCAGGCCGGGCAGCGCCGTCGGGTCGGTCATGGGGACCGCCGGGGCGACAGGCGCGGCAGGGGGCGCCGTGGTCGCGGCTTCCGCCGCCTTCGCCGCGGCTGGCGCGGCGTTCGTCGCCTTCGCGGCGGCCGGGGTCGCCTGGGCGAGGAAGCTCCACGCGTTGACGCAGAAGTTGAAGTAAGCTTGGGATAGCACGGGAAACCAGTCTCCTTGTATTGCGCGTTTCCCTTGAAACGCTCGAGGCGCGCGGGTGGGGGCGCCGAGGATCAGATCCTGAGGCCCCGCGCAGACCCCTTATTGTGCGATGCGGCCCGCCCCTATGTCAAGACCGCGTTGAAATGGACGATGCGCAGGAAGGATTCCGCCTCCAGGCTCGCGCCGCCGACCAGCGCCCCGTCAATGTCCGGCTGGCTCATGAAGCCGTCGATGTTGTCTGGCTTCACGCTCCCCCCGTAAAGGATGCGGAGGCGCCGCGCCATCCCCTCCCCAAACTGCTCGGCAAGCAGTCCGCGAATCATGGCGATGGTCTTGTTGGCCTCTTCGGGCGTGTCGTTCTTGCCAGTGCCGATGGCCCAGATGGGCTCGTAGGCGATCACCAGGTCGTTGCCATCCGAGACGTGGATGTTGTGCAGAGCCGCGCGGACCTGCGTGGCGACCTTCTCCCGCGTCTGGCCGTTCTCGCGCTCCTCCAGCGTCTCCCCGCAGCAGAGGATGGGCCGCATGCCGTGCTCAAGCACCGCAGCCACCTTCCTGTGACAGTTGGCGTCGGTTTCGCCGAAGTGCTGGCGCCGCTCCGAGTGTCCGATGATGACGTAGTCGCACTTCGCGTCACGCGCCATGACCGGCGAGACTTCCCCGGTGAGCGCGCCTCTGGTTTCCCAGTGGACGTTCTGGCAGCCCAGCTTCAGGGACGTGTTGTGCAGCCGTTGCGCCACCACGTACAGCGCGGTGAAGGGCGGGCAGACCAGCACCTCGCGGTCCCGCTCCCACCCGCGCGCCTCGAGCAGGCCCTCGACGAGGTCAAGCGCCTCCCGCTGGGTCTTGTGCATCTTCCAGTTTCCAGCCAGCAGGGGGATGCGGCTCATGCGCGTCCTCCAATCGCGGCCTTGTCCTGGAGGACGGCCACGCCGGGCATGTCGCGGCCCTCGAGCATCTCCAGGGAGGCGCCGCCGCCAGTGGAGATGTGGCTCATCTTGTCACTGAGGCCCATCTGCTTGACGGCGGCCACCGAGTCGCCGCCGCCGATAACCGTGGTGGCGTCCTTCAGGTCGGCCAGCGCCTCCGCAACGGCCAGGGTGCCCTGGGCGAGCTTCTCAATCTCGAACACGCCCATGGGGCCGTTCCAGAGCACCGTTCTGGCTTTCTGAATTGCTGCGCGGAAAGCGTCAACCGTCTTGGGGCCGATGTCGAGGCCCATCTTGTCGGTGGGGATGTGGTCGACGTCCACCGTAGCCGTCTCGGCGTCGGCGGAGATCTCCGAGGCGATCACCACGTCGACCGGCAAGAGCACCTGCTTGCCGCGCTTGCGCGCTTCCTCGAGGAACTCGCGGGCCTTCTGCGGATCGGGGTCGAGCAGCGACCTGCCGATCTGCTTGCCGTCCAGGTGCAGGAAGGTGAACGCCATGCCGCCTCCGATGAGGAAGGTGTCCACCTCGTCGAGCATGTTGTGCAGCACCGCGATCTTGTCCGCCACCTTGGCGCCGCCCAGAATGGCCACGAAGGGATGCTCGGGGCGCTCCAGCAGGCGGCTCAGGAAGTCAATCTCCTTTTCCATCAACAGGCCCGCCACCGCCGGGAGGTACGCCGCAATGCCCGCCGTGGATGCGTGCGCGCGGTGCGCCGTGCCGAACGCGTCGTTGACGTACACCTCGCCCAGAGCGGCCAGTGCGCGGGCGAACTCGGGGTCGTTCTTCTCTTCCTCCGGATGGAAGCGCAGGTTCTCCAGGAGGACGACATCGCCCGGCTGGAGGGCTTTCACGGCGCTGGCGACCTCGTCGCCGATACAATCTTGCAGCGCGTGGACCGGGCGGCCCAACAACTCCTCCAGCCGTTTTGCCGCGGGGGCGAGGCGAAGGCCGTCGTTGACTCTGCCCTTCGGACGCCCCAGGTGGGACATGAGGATGGCGATGCCGCCCTGCTCGATGATGCGCGTAATGGTGGGGAGCGCGGCCCGGATGCGGGTGTCGTCGGTGACCCGCTCGCCGTCCAGCGGCACGTTGAAGTCGACGCGGACAAGCACGCGCTTGCCCTTCACGTCAAGGTCTTTGATGGTGGCTTTGTTCATGGCACTTTCCTCGCAAGGGGCGCGTGTTAGGCGCGGCGCGGGCGCGGTCCTTCATAGCCGCGGGCGCGTGCCCCAGTCTGCCCTTACTGCCGATCAATTGGACCTTCATTCAGTGGAAAGAAGGCGAATCTGATCGGCAGCGCGGGTTCCAGATAAGGGTCAGGGCAATATCGCGAACACCCGCGCTGGAAAACCGGAGCCATTCTTCGGCTTCGGAAATGAAACCACTACCAGAGCGCCGGCCTCGGGCACTGTGTCGAGGTTGGCGAGCAACTCGATCTGGTAGTGGTTCGTTGAGAGGACATAGGTTTCCAGCGAATAGTCGTCCTTCGAAGTGGCCAGCCCCGGGTCGGTGTCGGTGGTTTCATGCCCCGACGCGGTGATCTTCCGCTCCTCGTACAGGTAGCGGAGCACCTCGCGGCTCCAGCCCGGATAGTGGGCCACGCCCTTGATGTCCGCGTTCATCATGCGCGCCATGTCGGGCCAGCGCTTCGACCAGTCGGTGCGCATGGCCACGAACGCGCCGCTGGGAATGGGGCCGTGGCGCTGCTCCCAGGCGCGGACGTCCTGCATGGTGATGACGTAGTCTGGATTTGCGCTCGCTTGCTGGTGTACGTCCAGCACCACCAGCGGCATGATCATTTCCTTCGGCGGAATTTGATCCACCGTGCGCAGGCCCTTGATGAAGTGTGCCGGCGGATCCACGTGCGTGCCCCATTGCCCCACGATGCTGTAGCGCTGCGCCCAGAAGCCGTTTCCCATGGAGCCGACGCTCGGATCGTAATAAAACAGCGTCTCGCGCTCCTCGTCGGGGAAGCCTTTCCAGTGCGGAATGCCGGGCGCGAAGGCGTGCGTCAGATCAACGAAGGTCTTCTTTTGCAGCGTCTTCCAAATATCCATGAGACTGGGCTGATCGGCGGCATGCGCTGTTCCCTGCAACGCCAGCATCAACAATGCCGCGATCAGCCAGCGCATTTCAGAGAAGCTCCAGCAATCGTTCCGGCGGCCGCCCCACGACAGCGCGCCCGTTGAGAATTCCGATGGGACGCTGCAGCAGTGTGGGATTTTTCGCGAGGAGCGGGACAAGCATCTTGTCGTCCTCCTCGCCAGTCAGCTCGTTCTCCTTGAACGCCGCGTCGTTGCGGCGCAGCACGTCGCGCGCCGGAAGGCCGAGCAGCTCGAGCACCTCGCGGATTTCCCTTTCGTTGAGCGGCTCCTTGCGATACTCACGATACCGGTACGGAATGCCGCGCTCGTTTAGCAAGGCGACCGCCTTGCCGCAGGTGCCTCAAGTGCCGGTGCAGATCAAGTCCATCATGCCGGCGCGCTTCGCGAAGGGACGCCCGCCATCCTCCACTTCGCCCCGACTCACCGCGGCCAGCAGGCGCTCCTTGCCCCGGAGGCGGTTCTCGCACTCGCTGGCTTATCATGCCAACCGGTCGGTACCCATGTCAAGTCGACTCAGGGGGGAAGGGGCGCCGACAGTCAACACAGGTCGTGTTACATCCCGGCAATAAACAGGTCTGCCTTTTACAAGAATTTAACAACCGCTCGCTTTCTCCGGGTGCTAAGGTGACATCATGAGGAAGCCGCGCCCGGGAAGCGCGGCCGGATGGGAGCGAGGATCATGAATTTTTTGCAGCAGGCGCCGGGTCTGTTCGGGGGAGCACCCACGGAAATGCCGGGCCTGGGCGGCCCCCTAATGCCCTGCGGTGTCTCTGGCGCGGAATTGCGCTGTTGTATGAGCGGTCTTCCGACGCAGCAGGCGCAGATGCTCGCCCAGCAGGCGGCCGCGCTGAACCAGATCATGCAGTTGCTCATGCAACTGCTCACCCAGATGATGCGCGGGGGCCCGGGCGCACTTGCGGGCGGTGCAGCCGGCGTCGGAGCGGTCAACCGCAACGGTGGAGCTTCCACCGGAAATCAGGCTGGCGGCGCGCCCGGGACGAACATCCGGAGCAACAACAGCACCAGCAACGTAAACACGGTCGTGCGTCAGGGAAAGCCTATCGGAGCCAATATCGCCCCGGCCTTCGACGCCATGGTGGCGGCCGCCAAGAAGGACGGCGTGGATCTGCGCATCGAGTCCGGCTTTCGCTCACACCAGGAGCAAATCGCGCTCTGGAACAAATACGGCCAGAACCCGGCCCGAGTGGCACGCCCCGGCACCAGCAACCACGAAAAGGGCAACGCCATCGACTTCGCCAACACGCCGGGGGCTTATGCGTGGCTCAAGAATAACGCCGCCCGCTTCGGCCTGAAAAACTATCCACCCGAGCCCTGGCACTACAGCACGGACGGACATTAAGATCAAGCGCAACGCGCGTCCACCAGGCCCCGCGACGTGCGGTTTGTCCGCGCTCAGACCGTAAACGTAAACGGCAGCGTGACCACTCTTTCGTGGTGCTTGAACTGCATCCACATGCGGTAATTTCCTGGCGGCGGGACGTCCGCGCCGTGCAGCACGAACTCGAAATCCGGGCCACCACCATGAGGACCGCCGCCGCTCAGCGGGCGGTGCGGGTCCACATGCGGGTGCCCGGTGTGCATGTGGCGGAACGTGCGCTCCTCCACGCGGCCATTTTCGCCGATGAGCACGCCGTGCGCCGCCATCCCCATCCACGGCTGGACGTCGTGCACGTCCACGTAATGGACCATCTTCAGATGCTCCATCTCGCTGGCGTACTGCAATTTCACCCGCAGGTGCAGCATTCCGGGCATCGCCAGCGTGCGAAACGTCGCCTGGTACGCGTCGCCGTGCACGCCCGGCTGGCCGCTCGCGGTGAAATACTTGCGAATGCCCTGGCCGGGATTTCCCGGATCGGGCACCAGCGGGACCGGCTCCGCTTCGCCCGCCGCCTGCGTGGAAAAGCGGGTCAGCGCGAGATCGCCGCCCTCCGGCTTCACTTCCGCGAACAGGTGATATTCCCCCGGCTTTGGCACCGCGCGCGCCACGTTGATGTTGTCCGGGTCGTCGCTTTCCTCGTTCACGCGAATGGTGAAGGTGCCATCGTCGGAAAGGATCGGGTGCACGTGCGCGAACGATTCCAGGTCCTTGCTCACCACGATGAGGTGCATCGGCTTCTCGTGGTTGGCCTCGAAGCGGGTGACCGGTGTGCCGTTCGCGTCACGGTACGTCAGCGTCCATTCGGCGGGCTGACCCGGCATCGTGCCACCGCACTCGGAGCCGTCCACGCGCAGCGCGCCGGTCAGAGCGGGCGCCTCGACCGGCCCGGGGATGCCCCCTCCGATGCGCACGCTGTCGCGGATCCGCGGATCGGCGGCCGGCGGAACGGGCGGCGTGCGGCGCTGGACGGGGAACGCCATGGGCAAAGATCGGATCTCTTGCAGCATTCCCGAATGATAACCGCCGGCCCGGCTTCCAGCAAGCGCCGGATTGTTAACGCTCCGGCTCCTCGTCCTCCCCAACCACCTTCCACACGTACTCCCGCCCCAGGAACACGCGGTATGCCCATTTCATGAAGTCATCCAGGTACGTATGCATGATGGGAATGTCGAACAGGCTCAAAATCGTTCCCACCAGCAGGCCGCCCATTACCGCGGTGGCCAGCGGTTGATACGCGTCGAGCCCGGTCTTCGGCGCGAACGCCACCGGCAGCATGACGATCAGGGTGATTCCAGCCGTCATCAGGATGGGACGCAGCCGATCCGGACACGCGCGGATAATCGCCTCGTCGCGCGGCATGCCGCGATCCCGGTACTTCATGATCAGGTCGATCATCAGCACCGCGGTCGTGATGTCCATTCCGGTCAAGACAATGATCCCGAGAATCGAAACCGTGGAGAACGACTGTGCCACCAGCCACAGCGCGGTGAACACGCCGGCCAGCTCGAGCGGCAATGACGCGATCATCTGGAAGGGCTGCAAGAATCCGCGGAACTGGATCACAAGCACCAGGTACATCAAGCCCAGGGCAAACCACAGGCCGTTCAGCAGGCGGCGGAACGACTCCATCATCTGCGTCATGTCGCCGCGAATTTCCATTCCGTAGCCGGGCGGGAAATTTACCGGCTTGATCCCCAGCGCGGGATTTCCGGCGTAGGCGTAGGCCACCAGGTTCATCACCACGTCCATCGAGGGCAGATCGCCGATGCGATAATAGCCGGTCACGCCCACAACGCGCCGCAGCCCGTCGTGCTCGATGGCGGTGGGCGCGCTCTTGCGCTCCACCGTGGCCACCGATTTAAGAGGAATCTGGCGGCCGTCCGGCGTGCTCAAGTAGGTGCTTTCGAGATCTTCGCGGGTCTGTCGCTCATGCGGTGCGTAGCGGACCAGGATGGTGTTCTGCCGCAAATTGGGGAGCCGGTAGAATTCGTTGGTGAGGCCGCCACGCAGCGCGTAATAGGTCTGCTGGGAAATCGACTCCGGCGAGAGGTTCAGCTCCTGCGCGCGCTGCGGATCCACCCGCACGTTGAACTCCGGCTTGCCCAGGCTCCAGGTCGTGGCCGGCTGGTGCAGCTCAGGCATCTTCTGGGCGACGGCCAGCACCTCGCGGCCCAGGCGGTCGAGCACCTGCAGGTCGGGCCCGTAAATGTTCACGTGGATGGGTGCCGCGGCGGTCGCCATCACGTCCGAGCCCATCTCCTTGATCTGCAGCCGGCGGATGCCCGGAATCTCGCGCAGCGCCTGCTTCTGAACGGCATCCAGCACGTCCCAGATGGTCTTCTTGCGGTCGTCCTTATCCGAAAAGGTCAGCATCATCGAGGCGCCGTTCACCTGCGGCATCTGGTAGCCGGTAAAGTACGGGCTCCAGGATTCGAACATGCTCTCGGTGCCAATCTCGATGCTGGCTTTCTCGATCTCGGGATGCTTGAGCATGATCTTCTCGAGCTTTTCCACGGCTTTCTCGGTTTCGGCGAACGAGGTGCCCGGCGCCATCTCCAGGAAGCCGTTGGCCTGCCCCACGTCCGACAGCGGCATCATCTCCGAGCCGATAAAGTAGTAAAAAGTGAACCCCAGAATGACGGTGGCCAGCACGCGCGCGAAATTCACGAAGCGATGTCCCAGCATCCAGCGGATGGTTCGCCCGTACCAGCGCTCCAGGCGGTCGAGCATCCGCTGGAACGGATCCACCGCCGCGTACACCCAGCGGATCAGCGCGTGCCGCTTGTCGGCCTCGCGCTGTTGGGGCGGACGCAGCAAATTCGCGCAGAGCAGCGCGGTCAGGGTGAACGAGACCAGCATGGAGGCGAGCAGCCCGAAAATCAGCGGCCACACCAGCTCCACGAACATCAATTGCAC
>VGFD01000135.1 GCA_016868975.1 Armatimonadota bacterium
GAAATAATACGGGTGCGCCCCGGCGAGCTCCGCGATGGGAACGTAGCCGGAATACAGCCCGGCGCACAGCAGCCCGAATCCGTCCCCGCGCACCTGCCTGCCGAGCCAGAACATCAGCAGGATGTTAAAAGTTTCCGTGACGATTTGCAGCCACAAGAGCATCAGCGGAGGCGACGCAGCGTTTCCAAAAATCGCCATTGCCGCTGCGTAGATGACTCCCAGGCCGGGATCGTTCCAGGAAAACCAGCGCAGACCGCGCGGATCGCTCTGCCATCGGGCGCGGTAACCCGAAGGGTTGGCCTGGAAGCGTTCCACCGCCGCATCGTCCACATAGCCCAGGCCCACAGGGAGATGTTCCGCCGCCGAAACGAAGTGCGGCGTATCAGATGGGAGCATGGCCATGTCGAGCCGCGCCGTCTGGAGCGCGGTCAAGCGGACCCCCAGGCCGGAGATTAGAATAATGGTGAGAATCAGGACGATCCACGCTGGAAGCCCGACTACCCGGTGGGCGAAAACTCTCGCAAGCTTACCCCGCACCCGCTGATACCTCCGTTTCGAACCGCGCCGCGAGCACGACGGACACGATCAGGATGGCTCCCACCACAGGCCATGCTGGAAGCCCTCCGAACCTGACGAAGAGCAGCGCGGCCACGATCGTCTTTCGGAACGGCGCGCTCAATGCCGCCGCCGGAACCGCGGCGCAGAGCACAATCGGAGACAGATACGCGAATTTGAACGGAAGTCCCAGAGCTGCCGCCAGCATGGTCACGGCGCCGCCGGTCAGCACCGCGCCCGCCCCAAACCGTGCAAGGCGCTTGCGCACCTCCGGGGAGAAGGCCTCCGGCCTCAGCAGCAATAGCAAGGCCGCCGGCAATGCGCATGCCTCGGCGTGGAACCGCGTGGCGAGCGGCGCGACGATGGCCGCCATCCAGGGAGTGGAGCTTCGCAGCACCATGAGCAAGCCGCCCGCGCCAAGTACCACCTGAGGATAGACGAGGGGCGACAGCGTCGCAGACCACCCTGTGCCGACCCTGGAGCCCCCGAAAAGGAACGACAGCGCCCCAAGTGCCAACGTCAGCGTGGCCGCCCATGCGGCCGCTGCACTCAAATTCGCCGCGCGCAGCACGCTGGCGAGGAGGACGGCGGCCGGCCCGACCAGCAGCACGCCTGCGAGCCCGGCCAAAAACGTCGTTTCGTCCCGCTCCACGCCCGCAGTCCAGCACAGGTAGGCGGCGTCGAGCGCCGCGAGTTTCAAGAGGGCGTCCACCAGGGGGACTTTCCCGAAGTCCGCCCGCGCGACAGCGCGGCGCAACACGTGGCCAAGCTCGTACAGCCCGAGCACCGCCCCGGCCAGCGCGACACAGAACGTGGGCATCGCGGCGGTGTTATAGTTGAAGAACGGCGGCAATATCAACGAGATTACGCCGACAAAATAAAGCAACTGCAAGAGGACGATGGCGAAGAGCCAGCGTCCCTCGGTGCGCGGCGCGATCACGCGGAACAGCACGAGCAGCAGCAACAAGCCGAAAATCACGGGAGCAACCGGCAGCGTGAGCTGGCCGGTCCACTGGCCCAACATGACCTTGAGGTTGGGCGTTGCATGCGTGAACGTGAGACCGTTATAGATGTTCACCACGGTGTTGCGCGGCCACAGCCATGGATGCTCGCGCTTGATGCGCGCGACTTCTCCGGCTAGAAACCTCTCATACTTCGCCGACCATTGTGGATCGTCTGCTCGGAACCCGCCATGCTTCTCGGCATAATCGCCCGCGAATTTGTCGTCGAAAATGATTCCATACGGATTAGGATGGCCGCCAAAGCCCAGGAACATGGTGTGATGCATCGGCCGCGGCGGGCGCGGCTGTCCAAATTGCTGATACGATCGCACGGCGAACGGCAGGAGCACCAGTGCCTGCGTCGCGCCGATGGCAAGCGCCACGGGGAGCGCCGCCCGCCAACGGGAGCGCTGTCGCACGCCCAGAAAGATCGCTCCGAGCAAGCCCAACGGCGCAAACGTAGGTCGTACCAGCGTGCAGAACCCGATAAACAGCCCGTACAGTACACCGCGCCACAGACGGCCGAGAAGCGGCTGCTCCGCCACTCTATCACGGCTGATCCAGTCGAGCAGCACAAGATTCCACAGGGCCAGCGTGGACGTCCAGAAGTAATAATAGGGATGGGTGCCGGCAAGATTCGCCATCTGCCAGAAGCTCGCGTAGATGAAGGCCGCGATCAACCCCATGGCGTCTCCCCGAATGCAGCGCCCCACCATGAAAATCAGCACGATGTTTACCGCGTCCGCAACGATTTGCAGCCAGAGCAGCAGCAATGGCGGTGATGCGCAGTTCCCGAAGACGACGATGGCCGTCGCGTAGATGAGAGAAAGGCCCGGGTCGTTCCACGAATACCACGTCAGCCGCTCCGGATGGTCCGCAGGTCGGGCGCGATAATTCGCCGGGTTCTCGTTGAAGCGCAGTACGGCGTCCATATCCATGTATCCGACCCCGTACCGCAAATTTTCCGCGCAGGAGATATGGTGCGGCGTATCCGAAGGGCGCAGCTCCACATCGAAGCCGTCCACCTTGAGGTTTTCGGAAACTCGCAACTCGAGCCCGCTGACCAGGATAAGAGCCAGCACCAGCCAACTCCATAGCGGCACGCCGAACGCACGTGATGTGAGTTTTTGAGTCAACGTCTTCGTCTCTCGAAGTGATCTCGTACCCGAACCGCGCCACTGTTTCGTGACAAACCTGACTTGGACTTGCGCCGCGGACCTCCGCGCCTGACCTGCAACTATTTCGTCTTCATCAGATGTTCCAGGGTTTTCTGGACGCTTTTGCGCTCCTTCGGCGTGATGTCGTCGATGGAGATGCCCAGCACCCACTCGCCGTCCGGCTGCTTCGTGCAGCGCAGGATCTTGCCCTTGAGATTTTGCAGCGACGTCCCGCTCACCCCGGTCGAGATCAGCATGGTCAACTCGGCGCCGGCCTTGATTTCCAGCTTGATGCGGGCCATCAGTCCCCGCATGGATATGTTCAGCACCCGACCGTCCCCCTCGTAGCCCTGCTGGGTGCGGTAGTGCAGCGGCAGGTCCACGTCCACCCGAATGTTCGAGCGGCGGTTGGAGCCGATGTCCCGCGTCCCCGCATTCTTGAGCACGGTGCGCGTCCAGCGGTCGCGCTCGTGGTTGACGATCTCGGTGAAGCGCAGCCCCACCTCGTACTCGCCGGTGTTCATCACCTTGCGGGCCCACACCACCCGCGCCTTGAAAGGCACCGCCTCGGTGTCAGTGTCGTCGGGCGGCGGCTCGTCCTTGTCTTTCGGCGCGGCATCCGACGGCTTGCCCAGGGCGCCGGGCGGCCGCGGGAGCGGCGCCGGCGCGGACCCGGGAGGCGGCGCCTTCTTGAACTCGCGGTGGGCGCGGAACGTCAGCACGTCATCCGGCTCCACCTTGCGGGGAAGCCTCGCGCGCATCCCCATCAGGCTGACCTCGTTGACGTGGACGCTGATCGCTTCCTCGTTGAGCAGCACCATGACCCGCTCGTTGCACGGCGTGCGCAGGTGCGCGCGCCGGTCCTTCAACTCGGGATTCTCGTTTCCACCGCCACCGGACAGCATTCCGACGGTCTTTTTCAGCCACTCCATGGGGTCAGGAATTGGCGGGCTCGAACGCCTTGCCCTGCCACGCCGCAATCGCCGCGGCCGCCTCGTAACGCGATTTCACTCCAACCAGGACGGCGTGAATGAAAGGCTGCGCGAGATTGTGCGAGAGCGTCTCCCGCAGCCGATCCGCCAGCACGCCCTCGCCCAGCGTCTTCATCACCGCCACCCCCTGCCCGGCCTCGAATGCACGAATGAGCGCCCGCTCGTAGTCGCGGATGTCGGCGTCCATGTGCACTCCTGCGAAATTGTAGTTGGTCAGGAGCACGTCCAGGCGGGGATCGCCGGCCACTCGCTCCAGCACCTCTATGGCATGGGTGGACAGCCCCACCGCGCCGGCCAGCCCGTCCTCGCGCAGGCTGGCCAGCGCTTCCAGGGCCCCGCCGCGCGCCTCCAGGTCCTGGTGCGAATCCACCTCGTGCATCAGGAAGACGTCCACGTAGTCAGTGCCCAGCTCGCGCAGGGACTTCTCCAGGGAGGCGCGCGCCCCGCGGCGGGTACCCGCGCGCGTCTTGGTGGTGATCTGCACGGCGGCGCGGTCCACGGCCCGGAGGGCATGCGCGATGTGGCGGTGGGTCCCGTAGTCGTCCGAGGTGTCCCACCAGGTGACGCCCTCCGAAATCCCCTCCAGCAGGAAGGCCGCGATCTCCTCGGGAGGGCGCCGGGATTGCAGGGAATGGCTGCCGCAGCCGCTGCTCCCCAGCCCGAAGCAGAGGCGGGACACCTCGGGACCGCGCGTCCCCAGCCGCACGCGGGGGGTTGACGTTTCCAGCATGGGTCCCAACTTTCGCGCGCGGCCCGTCGAATCCCTTAAAACGTCGAAGTCCCTTAGAACGTCGAAGTCCCTTAAAATAGAGGAGTTCCCCCCATCGTCGCTAATCCTTACCGCGCAAACGCCAGGGGCATCACGACGAGCGGGCTGCGGGCGCGGGGTAGCGCGCGCCGGCCGCAATGTTCGGCACTCGGTGGAGACCGAACACACAACCCGGGCGTGGGGGCGTATTTTGGACGCCTCCGAAAGATTCTTGGAGGTGCGTGAACATGTCAATCACCGCTGGATACGCTCCGGCCCAGGTCCTCAACGAGTGGGCCAAGACCGCGACGGTCAAGACCATTCCCCAGATGTTCGACCGCACGGTGCAGAAGGGCACGCAGCGCCCCATGCTCAGCGCGAAGAAGGGCGGGCAGTGGACCACCCTGACCTACGGGCAGGTCAAGGAGCGCATGGACAACCTGTCCTACGCGCTCATCGAGCTGGGCGTGGCCGCCGAAGACCGCGTGGCGCAGATCTCTGGAAACCGCCCGGAGTGGGTCATCGCCGACCTCGGCATCCTGTACATGGCCGGCGTCCACGTGCCCATCTACCCGACTCTTTCCGCGGACGGCGTGGAGTACATCCTCAACGACTGCGGCGCCGCCGTCGTCACCGTGGCCGGCCAGGAGCACTTAGACCGCGTGCTCAGCGTGGCCGCCAACGTCCCCAACCTGAAGCACATCCTGGTGTACGACGCTTTCAAGGATCCGGGCAACGCCAGCGTCAAGATCTGGAAGTTTGACGACATCCTCAAACTGGGCGCCGAGAAGGCCGAGGCCCACAAGGCCGAGCGGCAGAAGCGGCTCGACGCGCTGACCGCCGAGCACGTGGCCTCCCTGGTGTACACTTCGGGCACCACCGGCGAGCCCAAGGGCGCCATGCTGATGCACGGCAACTTCATGTCGAACTGCACCACGGTCACTCCCGAAATGGGCATTCTCGACACCGACGTCGAACTCTCGTTCCTGCCCCTGTGCCACGTGTTCGAGCGCATCGCCTACTACGCCCTGGTGGAAGTCGGCGCCCACGTCTACTACGCCGAGAGCATCGACACCGTGGCCGCCAACCTGCTCGAAGTGCACCCCACCATCGTGCCCAGCGTGCCGCGCCTGTTCGAAAAAATCCACGCGAAAATCATCGAGGGCGTGGAGTCCGGCAAGCCGCTCAAGAAGAAAATCTTCTACTGGGCGCTCCGCATGGGCGAGAAGGCACGCATCATGAAGCAGAACAACCAGCCCTTGTCGGTAGCCGACGACATCGCGCTGAAGCTGGCGACCAAGCTGGTCTTTTCCAAAATCCACGAGAAAACCGGCGGCAACATCCGCTTCTTCATCTCCGGCGGCGCGCCGCTGCGGCGGGACATCGCGGAATTCTTCGCCAACGTCGGATTGACTATCTGCGAGGGATACGGGCTCACCGAGACTTCGCCGGTCATCACCATGAACCGCCCCACGCGCGTGCGTTTCGGCGCTGTGGGCCAGCCCCTCAAGCACGTGGAAGTGAAGATCGCTGAAGACGGCGAAATTCTCTCCCGCGGGCCCAACACCATGCGCGGCTACTTCAACAAGCCGGACCAGACGCGCGAAGTCATCGACTCCGAGGGATGGTTCCACACCGGCGACATCGGCAATCTCGACAAGGACAACTTCCTGACGATCACCGATCGCAAGAAGGAAATCCTGGTCATGTCCAACGGCAAGAACGTGGCGCCGCAACCTATCGAGAACCTGCTCAAGTCGAGCACCTACATCGAGCAGGCGATGATTATCGGCGACAACCGCAACTTCATCAGCGCGCTGGTGGTGCCCAATTTCGTGACCCTCGAGGCGGCCGTCAAGGGCCTCGGGATAAGCGGAAGCGGTCCCGCGCTGGCCCGCGACCCGAAGGTGCTGGACTTCCTGCAGAAGCAAGTCACCGACCTGTGCAAGGACCTGTCCCAGTACGAAAAGGTGAAGAAAATCGCCGTCCTCGAGCAGGAATTCACCCAGGACGCCGGCGAGCTGACCCCGACGCTGAAATTCAAGCGGCGGGTGATCATCGAGAAGAATAAAGACAAAATCGAGGGAATGTACACCTCGTAAAATAAAAAAGGCGCCGATCAGGCGCTTTTTTTATTTCGTGTCAACCCGTGTCATCCGGGGGGTGCTCCCCGATCAAGCGCTGGCTGCGGGCCCTCGCCTTCCGCACCAGGGCGGCGAGGATCTCCGACGCGCGGGCGTCGCGGTGGGTCTGGAAAGCGGTGAGTTCAGTTGCGTTCATCGTTGTAGAATCCGCCTTTCGCTTTCCCCTCGTACGCCCAGCATACCGAGGGGACCTTGAAGCGGCCTGAAACGACGCTGAAAATTACCTGGAAGGAAGCGCCACCACGCCCATGCGGGCCGGGCCGGCCCGCTGCAGGCCGTCCTTCACCGTCGTGTCCACGGTGACCACGCCGACGAAGCCCTCAAAGCGCCCGTGCATGGGAAACAACTCGAACGCATACGACGTCTGGCCGCCCACCGTCACCGTAAAGTGGATGGCGCCGCTCTTCGACCAGCGGCCTTCGAAGGGAAGATTGTGCAACTTCTCGTCCGGCTTGGGCGCGCGAGCCTCCGGGCCCAGGTTCCAGTCAATGCCCACGGTGCCGCGCACCACGCCGTTGTCGGTGCCCGAAATCATCAACGTGTTGCTGTGCCAGCCCACGTCCTCGCCAAACTGCAAGACGTAGGCGCCCTTCAAAGGCTGGTCGGCGAGCGCGGCCCCGGCCAGCAGGCCCATCAAGACAATGACCATTGAGAAGATTCGCATGGGAGTCACTTCGACGCCTTGAGCCCGACGATCTTGCTGACCTTGTAGTGGGTTCCGGCCATCTGGATGCCAATGCTATCCGGGGAGGGCGCGCCGTACACCACCACCATGCCGTTGGTCTTCAAAGCGCTGCGGTTCATCCCATCGGGCAGGATGAGCACGAAGTGGCCTCCGTACCGGTCCGGTTTGCCACCGGGCTTCTGGTAGGTCACCGTCCAGAAGCCGCCCTCCAGATCCGAGTAGGACAACTTGCCGGCCACCCACGAGTAGTCCCTGGCATACGTGTAGGGAGTGACCGGAGTGGCCGCCTGGGCGCGCGCGAACGCGGTCAGGATCAGCATCGCGACAAACATCAAGACGCCCAGCACCAGGGCCATGAAGCGGGCATCCGCGCATGTTTCACAGGGACGGCTGTGCATGATGAACCTCCATTGATATACCCCTCTAACCCCGGGGTACCCGGAGAGTCGCGCCGGCTAGAAATCTTCTTCCTTCGGGGGCGCCTCCGCGGCCGGCTCCTCGGGCGGCGGCGCCGCCGCCGGAGCGCCCCGCACCACCGGCCGGGGCCCCGGAAGCGGCTTGCCAGCCGCCAGCGAGACGTACTTCATGACCGTCCGCGCCGAGGTCACCGGGTAGAACACGGTGCCCATCAAAAAACGCACCGACCGCCCGATCAACTCTCCCGGCTGCAGCGCCAGCCGACGCGCCTGCTCGCGGGTGCGCGCCCAGTCGCGCTGCCAGACGACGTCCCGCGGCGTGAACTCCGAGGTCTTGAGGTAGCCGCCGTCGCGGATCAGCGCCGCGGCGTCCGGCACCGTGTCAAACCAGCCATTCTCCGCGCAGGCATCCCACAGCGGCGTCCCGGGCGACGGAGTCAGCAGGCGAAACTCCAACTCGTGCAAGCCCAGTCCGAATGCCTCGTTGACGGTGCGGCGCATGGAGTCCCTGGTTTCCCCGGGCACGCCCACTTGAAAGATTCCCCCGACCCGCACGCCGTTGCGCTTGAAAAACCGGATCAGCTCCACGAGGTCATCCATGCTGCCGGGCCGTTTGTACGCCCGCGCGTAGACTTTCGGGTCGAGCGAGCGGATGTCGAGGAAAACGGTCCGCATGCCGCTCTCCACGGCAGCCGCGGCCGTCTCCATGTCGAGCCCCTCCAGCGACTGGCCGTCGAACGGCGACCACTTGATCGCCAGCCCGGCCTCGACGATCTTGCCCATCCACTCCATGGCCCACTCGCGGTCGTGGAACAGGTTGTCGCCAATGAACTCCACCTCGCGGAGCGCGTACTCGTTGCGCAACTCCTCGATCTCGTTGAAAATCGTCTCGGGACTGCGCTTGCGCTGGACGTTCCCCAGGTGCCGCGGAATGTCGCAGAACACGCACTGCGACGGACATCCGCGCGACAGCACCACGGTCGTGTGCGGAGTCAGCGGCTGCCCGTACGGCGAATCCCCAAACATGTAGTGGGGCATGTTGATAAGCCAGCGCGCGGGCTGGGGGATCTGGTCGAGGTCCTCCACCAGCTCCATGCCCGGCGTGACCGTTGCGGTTCCCAGCCGGTCGCGATAGCCCACGCCGGGGATGTCCGCGCCGCTCTGGCGCGCGTTCAGCGCGGTGCACAGCTTGAACAGCGCAATCTCACCCTCGCCCTGCACGACGAAATCCACGTTGAGGTCTGCCATCACCTCAAACGGTGAGGCGGTGGCCGCCGGCCCCACCACCACCGTGCTGATGTCGAGGTAGGCGCGCTCGCGCAGCTTCTTGGCGGCCTCGCACACCAGGAGCGCGTTGGGAAGCTGGGCCATGGAGCTGGCCAGCACGCCGACCAGCGCGGAAGGCTCGTTGGCGATGCGCATCTCAATCTCGTCCCGAGTCAGACCGATGCGCACAAACCCCGGCTCGACCGGCGCCTCCATCATGCTGCCTTCCGCCACGCAGTCCATGATGCGCGTGTCGAAGTGGCCTTCCTTGAGCACGGCGGCGAGATAGAGCAGCGGAAGCGGCGGCGTCACCACACGCTTCGCGTCGACGGGCACGGTGATGGGCGGGTTCACCAGCAGAACCGAGAGCATTCAGGGTTTCTCCGAGATGGGATCTCCGTGCCCCCCCCTGGCGGCACGATTTGCAAAAAAGTCATCGGGGATGCGCAGCGGGGGCGCGCCCGGCTGCCCTACCCGCGCCAGATCCGGACTCTGGCGCAGGGCCTCGTCGAGCAACGCGCGCGCCCGCGCCTCCTCGCCCACCTCGCGGTAGGCGAGCCCGAGCAGCCAGCGGCTGATCGGCTGGTCGGGCTTGCGCGCGAAGATCTCGCGATACTGCACGAGCGCGTCGCCCGGCTGGCCCAGCGCCATCAACACCATCCCCAACTCGAAGCGGCTGCGGATGTTCTCCGGATCCATCGCCACGGCGCGCTCCATCCAGTCCCGCGCCTCTTGCAGATTTCCGCGTCGCTGCGCGAGTTCCCCCAAACGCGCAAAGGTGCGCTGCAACTGCGGGTGGAGCGCGTCGCGGCGGAAGAACCACATGTCCGCAAAAGTGTGGGCGGGATAGGCCTGGGCGGGGACGCGCAGCAAGCGCTCCCCCACCTCCGGTGGATGCCCCAATTGATCGTGAAAGGCCGCCTGCATGTTATAGAAGTCCGGGAAGTTGACCGCATCGCGCCGCAGCGCGTCCTGGATGGCCCGCATGGCGCCCGGCAGGTCCTGGCTCACCTGCAGCGCGTGCGCCAGCGTCTTGTGGTTGACCGCGCGCTCCGGGTCGCTGGCCACCGCGGCGCGAGCCGCCGCCAGGGCACCCGGGGCCAGCGCCGGATCGCCGCTGTCCATCAAGGTTTCCGCCAGCGCGCGAGTGACCGTGCTGTCGGCCGGCGTGAGCGCCGCTGCCGCCTCCAGGGCGGCGACGGCAGCGGCCTGGTCGCGCTTCGCGCGGAAGACGTCCGCTTCCTGAACCAGGAGCGACGCCCGGTAGGGGATGGGCGCGCAGAGCAGCAGGCCGAGCAGGGGGAAGGCGGCGGACAGGCGGAGCAACGGCGGCAGGTCGAGCGGCTCCGCGGGCTGGACGCGCGCCACCAGCAAGCCGGCCAGCGCAAACCAGGTCATCTGCAACACCGCGAACTCCCAATCCACGTCGATCACGAGGTGGACCAGGGCGGCCAGCAGACTTCCCACCACGCCCAGCACCACGCACACGTCGTCCCCTGCCGTATCACGAAGCCCGCGCCAGGCAACCATCCCCAGTCCCACCAGGAAAGCCAGGAAGGCGGCCAGCGAGAGCAGGCCTCCTTCAGCCGCGAACGTCAGGTACTCGTTGTGAGGATAGCGCGAGTAGAAGCGCACGTCGTCCTGGTAACGCGGCAAGACGCGGCCGAAGCAGGACGGCCCCCAACCCAGCAGGGGCCGCGCCGCGGCCATCTGCACGGCGCCTCGCCAGAACATCAGGCGGGCCTGCACCGACGAGTCCTTGCTGCCCAGTTTGGCGGTGCGCGCCACCGCGGTGGCCGGCACCAACCGACGGCCGGCACTGGTAAGCACGCCGCTCAGGGCGACAATCACCACGCAGATGACGATCGGGAACACCATGGCGCGCGGCCAGGAGATCTTGCCCAACATCATCCACGCGGGGACGGAGAGCCCGGTCACCGCCCAGAAAGCGAGGCTCCCGCCCCGGCTGTAACTGAGAATGAGCGCGCAGCCAACACACAGGGTGGCCGCCACATACGCCACGCGCGACTCGGCGGTGCGCGCGCCCACCGCCAGAGAGAGCGCCAGGGGACACACCATCACGAAGTAGCCGGCCGCAACGTCCGCCTGGTAGAACGCGCCGATTACCGCCGCGTCCGAATGCTGGCCGAGGAAATGAAAGGCGAAGTGCATCATCGCCAGGACGGTGGCGCTCGCCACCAGCACGTTGGCCGCGATGCGCATCCCCTGCTCGGCGCGCGCCGCCTCGCGGGCCGCCAGGAAGCACAGAGCGCTGGCCAGCAACTGGAGCCATTTCAGCCCGGACTCGAAGGGATCCACCGAGAAGT
>VGFD01000136.1 GCA_016868975.1 Armatimonadota bacterium
CATCTGCAGGTCGTCGAAACCCTGGCTCCCGCGCAGCGTGGCGTCGACGAGGTCGGCGAACACCTCGAAGCGCTCGGCGGGTTGCGGATTCTTGTCGACGTGCGCGAGCACGGTCTTTTCCTCGAATCCGTAGCCCTCGTTGAGAACGATCTTGTGTACGTTCGGATAACGTTCCAGGATGCGCTCCCGCTCGGCGTCGGAGCAGCCCAGGCGCTGAATGCGCTCGAAGTGCGCGCGGGTCTCGTTCTCGTCCTTGCCGCAGGCTTTCCAGAGGGCTTTGGGAAGCCCGGCCGGCGGCGACGAAAAGAACAGGAGCGGCGGCGCGGCCTGAAAAGCCAGGGTGGCGGGCGCCGCGATCCCCAGCACGCGCCGCAACACGGATGCGGCGGCGTTGACAAATCCGCCGCGAACGGTTGCGACGTCGATAGGCGCGGCAACCGACGGCCCCGCGACGTAGCAGTCGAGCGGAGCGTGCGCGGAAACGGGCCAGGGGCTGCCCCCGCGGGCGGCGTCAATAAGCATGGGTCGGGCGGGTCTCCTCCCTCCGATCCCACTGTAGGGGAGGGGCCTGAAAGAACCCTGGAGCCCGGGTCGACCACTACCCGCCTCCCGTAGGATAACACTCCGGAGTCGCAACGCTGGAACCAGCCTGTGACACTCCACCCTGTGTGGTGTCAGCGGGTGACACTCCACGGGGTGTGGTGTCATCGCGTGACGCTCTACGCGCCCCGCGCGAACCCGGCACGTTAGCCCATGCGCCCGCTGGCTAGCCCAGCGCGTTGTCCCGGCCCAGCAGCCCGCAGAGCGCGCGCAGGTCGACGCGCATGCTGGCGTCCGAGCGAAGCCCGTCCACCCTGTCGATGGCGTGCCTCACCGAGGAATAGTCCTTGCCGCCGAAGGCCTCGCCGATCGCGTTGACGCTCTGCGAGGCCACCTTGTAGGCGAGAAACATGGCCACGTGCCGGGGCGTGGAATACTTGCGGTCGCGCCTTTTGCCGGTGAGATCCTCAAGGGAAATGTGAAAGTAACCGGCCACCTTTTCCAGTATGTTGTCCATGGTCAGCGCCGTGGTCGGCGTCGACGCGCGCAGTCCCTGCAGAGCGTGGCGCACCAGGCACAGATCCACGCTGCTGTTGCGGGATGCTTCGGCCATGGCCAGCACGCGTACCAACGCGCCCTCCAATTGCCGCACGCTGGAGGAGAAATTCTCGGAGATGTAGCTCAACGCCTCGTGGCTGACCATGGCATGGCTCTCCCGCGCGCGCAGGCGCAGAATATCCAGACACATGTCGCGGGTGGGCCGGCCCACGTCCGCGATCAATCCGGACGAGAGCCGCGAGCACAGACGCTCCTGGATCTCCGTGAGGAGCTTCGGCGGCTTGTCGGAAGTGAGCACGATCTGGCAGCCGCGACGCATCAGCTCCTCGAAGGTATTGCAGAGCTCCTGCTGGGTGCCCGGCTTGTTGATCAGAAACTGGATGTCGTCGATGAGCAGGTAGTGCAGCTGGCGGTACTTCTTGCGGAAGTTGGCGGTGCGCCGGTTCTCGACGGCTTCCGCGTATTCGTTCTTGAACTGCTCCGCGCCTACGTAGTGCACCCGAGCGCGCGGATTCGCGCTGAGAACGCGGTGCTCCACGGCCATCATGAGATGCGTCTTGCCGAGCCCGACGTCTCCGTAGATGATCAGCGGATTGAAGCCGGTCGCCGGCGCATGGGCCACCTTTTTTGCGGCCTGCACGGCCAGCTCGTTGGTCGGTCCGGTGACGAAATTGTCAAACGTGTGACGCTCGTCCAGCGGTCCGTTGGCGGAAACGGCCTCACGCGCCGCCGCGTGTACGAAGTCCGGGTTCATCCGACCCACGTTGGCGCGCTTGCGACGGGCGGCGGCCGGGACGTCCGCCGGGACGTTCCGCTCGGCGGCCGTCGATTCGCGCGCCTCTTCGTTGACGATCCACTCGACGCTCCATGCGCGTCCGGTGATCTCGGCCAGCACGCGCCGCACGGCCGCCGCGACTTCAGTGCGCTCGCGGGCGAGCGTGGCGGCGTACGGCAGCGACACCACGACTTCCAGATGGCCGGGCGCCGCAACGCGCGCGCGGGAATCCCTCAAGCAGATGCCGTAACTAAAGCCCGGAAGCTCCTTTTGGAGAACCGCCAGGCAGTCCGTCCACTGCTCGCTGGTGATCCCGTTGCCCCCCGATGACGCATCCGTGCGATCAAGACCTTGGTTCGCCATGTCCGCCTCCTCGATGCAAAACCGCTTCAGGCCTGGTTTTTTGGCGCTTCCCGCGAACCTCCCTTTTCCACTGTCATGCACTTATCAACATGAGCAGTCCGGCAGGTGTGGATAAGACCGGCGATCCCAGGAAAACTGCCTGAAAAAAATTTCTGACAGACTTGAATGGCACTCAAGTCACATCATTCCGCGAATCCACGCGATGCTCGTGGAGCCGCGCCGGCACGGCGTTCCTTGACGGTTTCTCAAGGGTGTGCTATGGTGTTCACCGTTATGTCCACCCCACCGAAGATCGGCCAGGAAGCCGAGTGGCATTCCGTATCCGAAGGGCTCTCCGACGTCGCCATCGCGCAGCGCGCGACGCTTCGCCCCATTGAGGAGATCGCGGCCGGCGTCGGACTTGCGCCGGATGATCTTGACCTCTATGGCCGCTGGAAGGCGAAAGTCTCGCTGGACGCCTTGCGATCGCGCGCGACCGCGCGGGACGGCCGACTCATCAACATCACCGCCATCACGCCGACGCCGGCCGGCGAAGGCAAGACGTGCATCTCGGTGGGTCTCACGCAATCCCTGGGAGTGCTGAACAAAAAGGTGGTGCTTTGCCTGCGCGAGCCCTCCCTGGGTCCGGTGTTCGGCATCAAGGGCGGCGCGGCCGGCGGCGGCTACGCGCAGGTGGTCCCCATGGAGGACGTCAACCTGCACTTCACCGGCGACATCCACGCGGTGGGCGCGGCGCACAACCTGCTCTCCGCCCTGCTCGACAATCACCTCGTGCAGGGCAACACGCTGCGGCTGGATCCTTCCCAGATCGTGTGGAAGCGCGTGCTCGACATCTCCGATCGGGCCCTGCGCAACGTCATCATCGGGCTGGGTGGAAAGCTGCACGGCGTCCCCCGCGAGTCCGGCTTTGAGATCACGGTCGCTTCGGAGATCATGGCCATTCTCGCGCTCGCCGACGGGCTCACCGATCTGAAGGCCCGCCTCGGCCGCATGCTGCTCGGCTACACCTACAGCGGCGAGCCGGTGACCACCGAACAACTCGGCGTGGTGGGTGCGGTCGCGCTCCTGCTGAAGGACGCCATCAAGCCCAACCTCGTGCAGACGCTGGAGGGACAGCCGGTGCTCATGCACGCCGGCCCGTTCGCGAACATCGCGCACGGAAACAATTCCGTGCTGGCCACCAGGCTGGGCCTGAAGCTGGCCGACTACGTGGTTACCGAGAGCGGCTTTGGCGCCGATCTTGGCCTGGAGAAATTCTACGACATCGTGGCGCCCCAGGCGAAATTCAAGCCGGACGTGGCGGTGGTGGTGGCAACCCTGCGCGCCTTGAAGGCGCACGGGGGGATCAGCGTCCCGGAGGCGTGGCGCGCGCCGAATCCGGAGGCACTGCTGCGGGGCACCGCCAACCTCGATCGGCACCTCGACAACGTGGCCCGCTTCGGCGTCCCGACAGTGGTTGCGCTCAACCGATTTCCCGGCGACACCGACGAGGAGTTGCAACTGGTACGCTCCCATTGCGCCGCCCGTGGCGTGCGCGCGGAAGTCGCCGAAGTGGTGCGCAGCGGCGGCCCCGGCGGCGTGGATCTGGCCCGCGCGGTGCTGGAGACGCTGGAGTCGACGCCGGCGAATTTCCGCCCGCTCTACCAGTGGGACATGCCCATCCGCGAAAAAATCGAGATCATCGCCACGCGCCTCTACGGAGCACGCGCGGTCATCTACGAGAAAAAGGCGCGCAAGGACATCTCCTCCCTGGACAAGATGGGCTATGGCGGCCTCCCCATCTGCGTGGCGCGCACCCAGTTGTCGTTCAGTGACGACCCCAACTACAAGGGCGCGCCCAGCGACTGGGATCTGCACGTCAAGGAAGTCCGCGTGTCGGCGGGCGCCGGTTTCCTGGTGGTCATGACCGGCGAGGTGCTGCGCATGCCGGGCCTGCCCAGGTTCCCGGCCGCCACCACCATGGACATTACCGAGGACGGCGCCATCACGGGATTGTTCTAGCCAAGATCGAAAGTTTGTAACATCCCGCCGGAAAAGCCGACGCCCGCCGCGAGATGAAAAAGGCCGCCTGATTATTTGCGGGCGAACTCCTCGAGGGTGTACGCCCAGATGTCGTCCTTGGCCAGGTGTACGAACTGCACCAGGCCGCTGTTGTTTTCCAGCCGCTTGAACGTGTCTTCCGACACCAGCACCGCGTTGGGCGGCGCGGCCTTCTGCAGGTGACCCGCGATGTCAATCACCTTGCTGAAGAACATGCCCTTCTCGGTCTTTTCGTCCTTGATGATCATCCCGGTGTTGACCCCCAGGCGCACCACGAAATCCTTGCCCAGCTTGTTGCGCGTGCGGTTGAACTCCTCCAGGTGGCGCAGCGAGTACTTGGCCGCCGCCAGCGCGTTGTCAGAGTTGTTGGGCCCGTGGAACGAGTAGATGATGCCGTCGCCGGCGCGGTCCATCAGCCGCCCGCCGAATTTCTCCATGGATTTGTCGAAGAAGCTGTGGAACTGCCCGAATGAGTAAAGAATCGTCTCCGGTTTCTGCCCTTCCTTGAGCTTGACCGAGCCGGCCACGTCCACGTCGATGACCGAGCACTCCTGGGAGAATTTCTTCTGCATCATCTCTTCGAGCTGGACCTGCAGCTTTAGGGCATCTTGTAGATCCAGGTTGTCAAGGGAAAGCCCCTTCTTCGGCGGCGGCGGAGGAGGGGGTGGCGCCGCCACTTCTTCCCAGACCTCGCCGGCGGCTTCCGCCTCGGCGCGCGCCTGGGCCACTTGCGCGTTGTACACCGCCAGGGCGTGCTGATACTCCGCTTCGGCGTGGTCGGCCATCGCCTTCTCGTACTGGCGCGCGGCGACGTCTTGCGTGTCGCGCAGCGCGCGCTCGAGCTGCGCCAGGAGGAAGGCGAGCACCGCCGGCAGGACGTAGGCGAGCGGACTGACGTCCTTCAACTCGCGTCCCTTGAAGAGTAGATTGATTGCCAGCGGACTGGCGATGGCCGCCGCGATGCCGCCCCCGCAGGCCAGCAGGTCGCCTTGCAGCGAGCGCATCGAGAAGAATTTTCCGGTAAAATAGCCGGCGATCATCCACAATCCGGTCTGGATGATCATGTACGGGTCAATACCAAATCCGGAAGCCAGCTTGCCCGCGTAGGCGACCACCTTTTCGGGGTGGTTGAGCGCGCCGTACTGCGGGCTCCAGATGCGTTCGCCAATCCAGCCAAGCGCCAGCGGATTGGCCGGCGGCGTGAGGTTGTTGGGCACTGGAAATTTTGGGATATACCCGATCAGCAGCGGCCCGATGTTGCCGGCGCCGATGGCCAACCCGGTGACGCATGCCCCGATGCAGGCAATCCCGGGGATGATTGAGGCCCAGGCTCCGCGGGCCCACACGCCGCCCATGAAAATTGGCAGAAAATAAAGCGGGAGCGGCACGCCCATCAATTCCAGGCTGGCCCACATGGGCGTCGACGCCACCAGCAGGTAGGCCTCGACAAAAAAGTCGAACCACCAGAACATCAGGATGAACATGCCGCACGCGATCATGTACAGCACGCCGAGGGGCATCGACTCATACAGGACCGGAATCCCCAGCACCAGCATGTTGAGCAGGACCGCCATCCGCGGGAAGCGCGCGCCCAGAAACACCGCGAGAAAAGCAAAGCTCTTGGTCCACCAGGGCGGGAAATAGGCAAACATTTCCAGGCCGACATAGGCGACCACGCCCAGCATCAAAGCCAGCACGAGTTTTTTCGCCAGTACCAGGAACAGGTATCGGCGGTCGGCGTTTTCTTCCCCCACGTCGCGATCGTCCGCCGGACATGCGGCCGGCCTTGCGCTAATCAATGAGCGGCGTTCCTCACTGCATCACGACCGGTATGTGCTTCATCTGCTCGAGGTAGAACCGATGCAGAAATTCTCGCAGGACGATTTCCTTGCGAAGCGGCGACCCGAACGGCTCCGGCAATCCGCTGCTCTCCACTCCGATTGAGGTGTCGAGAAAATCGCAGGCCTCCCCTGACAGGCAGGCGCGGAAGGTGGCCAGGCGCCCGTTGCGCGGAATGTACACGTAGGCCGCCGGCTCGTAGGCGAAGGCGCACAGGCTGGCCGCGGTGCGCTCCGGGTGGTTGCGCGCGGAGTCCGCGAACATCTGCAAGGGTTCGGCCGGGGCCACCCACAGCCGCTGCACCAGGTCCGCCGCGGAGGCCGTGTAGCGGCGCACGAGCCGCTCCGCTTCAATCTCCATCCAGGTTCCGTGCATGAAGCCCACGCTCTGCAGCGAGCGGCTCTCACAGAACGCGCGGAACTCGCCCACCACGCGCTCCTGCACTGCTGGGGTCGCATAGTGCAGCAGGTGGGCCATCTCGCGCGTAAGCTCAATCATACCCGTGCGGTCGAGGCCCGCCGTGACCCGTGCGGTCATCCCCGTGGCAACTTCGGGCGGCAGCGCCATCAGCAAGATGGCCAGCTTCTGCACGGGCTGCAAGGGGGCCTCGTCACGCACGCCCTTGCGAAGCACGGAGCGGATGAAGCCGACCAGGTCCTCTTCATCCCGCCAGTCGCCGGTGAACAGCGCGGTGAGCCGGTTCCACATCCGCTCGATCTGCGCTTCCGGCAGGGCTTTGAGGCGCAACAGGCCGGCGGTCACCCGCCCGATCTCCTCCTGGCTCAGGGCGGAGAACACGCGATCGGCCAGGGTGCGCGAGTAATTGCCGGAGAGCAGCAATGCCGCCCCAACTTCGGGCTCGACCGGGATCCGCTCGTCACTGGCGGGTCCGGGGGGCTGCTCAAGGGGCTCGCTTTCGGTGGTTGACGGCTCCATGGAGGGCTCGTCGTGCGGTTCCAAAGCGGTTCTTCCGGCCTCTCTGTTTGGGTAAATCATACTTCACCCTGCCCGTCGAGGCCCCCTCCCTGCTCACCGTGTTGTCTTCGCGCGCCACCCTCGTGCCAGCATGACCTCCGCGAGCGCGGGCGGGGCAGCGTCCACCACGACCACCGTGTTCCGCTTGCGCTCCATGCGCCAGGACCGCTCGCCGCTGTCGGCAAACCAGCGCGCGATGCCGCGCCCGCGCAGGCGGATGTCGTAGCGCTTCTCCATCACCTTGCGCATCCCGTAGGCGAACTCGCGCGCGTCTGCGGCGCTGTCCCATTCGCTGCGCCACACGACGAAGGCGCGGCGGTCGGCGTTGCGCCACACCTCGAAGCGATCCCCGGCCCAGCCGTCTGACCAGGCGTTGCGATTTTCCACCGGGTGCGCGAACTGGTCCCAGAAGATGCGCATGCGCGCTTCGCCAAAGGTGTTCTCCGCCGCGACCTCCCACCCGGGGAGATTGGGGCGAGCCGGAAATCGTACCGTGCGCGGCGCGTCCGCCGGCTCGCCGTATTTTTCCGGGTGGAGGATCTCCTCGGTCGAACGCGGCAGGCCGCCGTTTGCGTACATGCGATCCACCGTGCGCCAGGAGCCCCGCCGCCGATGATAATCCACGAAACGCGAGCCGGCCAGGTACGGAAACGTGGCGAGCCTTCGGAAATACGGCGGCGCCCCGTCGAACACCGGCCCACCACCGGGCGAGGATGCCGAGATGTCCTCGTTTTGCAGCTCGTCGAGGGGGAGCGCCGCCTTCCCGGTCTCGCGGAAGGCGGCGTCGAGCATCACCACCATGGCCTCGCCCTCGATGAGCGCGCTGACCGCCAGCGTGAAGTCGTCCTGCTTGCGCTTGCGGGTGAGCGCGTCAAAGCGGCGCAGTTGAAAATGCTGGTCTTGCATGGCGTGATCCATCTCGTGGATGACCATGCTGTCGTCGAGCGCCTGCGAGGTCATGTAGAAGCTGCCGGTGTGATAATCATAGTAGCCGGCCACCTGCTCGGTGTAGAAGTCGAGCATGAACTTGCGCAGGGGAAAATCGGCGGGAATGAAGCCGAACGCGGTGAGCGTGGCCTGCTCGGAGTCCCAGCTGACGTCTTGATCCAGAATGCGGGTCAGGTAGCGGCGGGTTTCCGCGTGGGTCTGCACGTAGGCCGGCACCTGCCGCAAGAACCGCAGTCCACGCAGTTCCTCGACCTGATCGGTGAGGCGATGGAAATCGGCCGGCTGGACCGCTTCCGGCGGCGCGTTGGGACGCTGCGTGGGGACCGCGGCCGGCACGGCCTTGAAGGAAGGCGGCTCGGCGCGCGGGTGAAATGCGATCCATTCAATGAGAACAAGGGCGGCCAGCGCCGCAAACGCCAGCATGGCGGTCCGCGGCGCAAGTCTGATCATGAATTGAAGCCCCAAATCGGTTTGATCGTGTCGCGCGCCACTCAGGGGATGGTGCCATAGATCAGCCCGCTCGGGCCGTAGTAGGCGAAGACCCGCCCCCCGGAAGCCAGCCGCAGCGTGCCCGGCTTCACGTCTTGCAGCGGCGCCAGCGGCTTCACCTTAAACCCATCGCTCTCGCGCGCGTAGAAATATGACATGGTATTGTTGCGGAAGTCCATCAGCGTGAGCACGGCGGTTTTTCCGTCGCCGGAAAGGAACAGGTAATTGTACGGGAGGTTGTCCTTTCCCAGGTGCCACGTCTTCTTCAGCGCCATGTCGCGCAAAACGAGGTCGCGGCGCCCGTTGACGTAGCGCGCGGCATAGAGGATGCGGCTGGGCGCCGAGGCGATCCCCCCGATGGCCAGGGCCTCATCGAGCTTCGTCAACTTGCCGTTGAGATAATGGTAGACTTCGACCAGATCCGAGCGGCGGGTCACTCCAAAAAACGCCTCGCGCTCGTTGACGTACATCTCGAAAAGGAGGGCGCCGAGCGCGCGCTGCACCGGTCGCTTGTCCAGGCCGGCCTCAAAAATCTCGTGGCCCCGCTTGCTCGGATTGAGCCGCACCACGCCGTCGAAAATCACGTTGTCCTGGGTGTCGTGGAGGTAGCCGAGCAGGTAGCACACGCCGTTGTACCACCATGCCACCATCTCCGAGCGGAAGCCCGCGGTGCCCCGCTTGTGCGTCCAGAAAACCCGCGCGGTGCGCGCGCTGAGATCCACCTCGATGAATTTGCTGCCGCCCTCGCCGATCACCACCGCTTTGGAGCCGGGCGGGTTCAACGAGAGTTGCTCGAACGCGCTGGTGGGGAGGGGGACGGTATCCAGGCGGACCAGCTTCCCGGCGCGGAACTGGAAGATGCGCAGCAGGTGGGAAATCCCCTGCACCTTCAGTTTGAGGTCCTTGGTGCGCTCGATGCCGAGCAGCATGTTGCCGTCTTCAGAGAAGGTCACCATGCTGAACATCATGGGATCGATGCCCCGCGCCACGAGCTGCGCGGGCGTGAGAATCGTCGTGGCCGTTGCGTGCGCGGGTGCGAGCAGAAGCAAGAAAACCAGGGGCAGCAGCGCCCGCTTCAACAAAGTACCTCCGAATGGAAGATTGGGCTTGTCGTTCGCGTCCCTGCTCCTGGTTTCCTTCACTTCAAAACCGCGTGGCGACGCGCCCGGCGCAATGCAAAAGGGCCCTCACACGAGGGCCCCGCAGAGGACGGCCACAAGCCGGCCGCCTATTTGTTGATGTCCGCCACGCGCACTTTGCGGACGTTCAGCGCGTTGGGCCACCAGTCCCACATTGCGCGACTGGCGCCGTTCATCACGAAGGTGCTCTGGAAGTTCGTGTGGTTGAGACCGATCTCAGTGATGTTGAGTGACCCTACCGAGGCGACCTCGCGGTCGTCGGCCTTGCCGTTGCCGTTGCGGTCCTGCCACACGAACAGACCGTCGAGCTCCTGTCCGGTCAGCTTCTTGTCGTTGTTGGCGTCGCGAACGGCCAGCTTCTCGTAACCGTTCAGGTACCCACCGGTGGTGCCGAAGAGGGAGGACCCGTCCACGGTGCCGTCGGCCTTGGGCTCGACGAGCAGCCCGTCGTCGGGACCCACCCACTCCATCATCACGTCGAAGCCGTTCGCGTTGAAGTCGAAGGTGATCACGCGCTCCGTGTCCAGCTTGCCCGGATGCGGCAGCCACTTGCCACCGGACGCCTGCAGGCGGCCGCTTCCCTTGATGTCGAGGACGATCGGGCTCACGTACTTGGAGGCCTGCACCTCGTAGACCGACACGTTGGCGTTGCCGCTGTAATTGAAGATGTTGGTGATGTAGTTGGTGTTGCTGGAGATGACGAAGTCGCCCACCGAAGTCGTGTCGGTCTGGGTCAATTCCTCTGTATTGGTTGCCAAGATGGCGTAAGTGCGGTTGCTGGGGCCGCTCACCGAGGAGGACCAGCTCGCCGTGCGGCCGCCGATGACCTTGTTCTCGATGCCCAGCGCGTTGGCGCCGTCGGTGATGTTGGTCGGAATCTCGAAGCCCGTGCCGTGCGAGCCATCGTAGTACAGGAAGGCCTGTCCGACGGGCGCGCTGGCCGTGAGCAGCTCCAGGTTGGAGGGAAGCGTGCCCACCGCGTTCTTGTAGAAGTTGAGCGCCGTGTTGGAGGTGCTGTTCAGGCTGCCTTGCAGGCCCTGGATCACGCCGTCGCTGGCCCGCAGCTGCCCCCAGGTGTAGTTGATGGTGCCGCTGGTGGCGCCGCTCACGGTCACCTGGCCCTGGTAGATGCTGCCCGCGTTCACCGTCCCCACGTTGGTGTTGATGGTGTTCGTGGTGGTCGTGGTGGTGCTGCTGCCTTCACCGGCGCCGGCCCCGTAGGCCGCGCTTCCCCAGCCGAGCATTCCCACGATGGCTGCCGCCGCAGCGAAATTCTTGAACATCGATCCGTTCCTCCCGATGCTTTTTGAAAGCATCCACTTCTTGTTGTCAGTATACCGAAGATCCCCGCAACGGGACAACACATGATCCTTTAAGATCTGCCAATAAAGGGCCCGCATGGCCTATCGACGAAGAGCCCGCGGGTATGTCGGAACCCTTGCTATCTCGTCCTTTCTCGCTGCAAGGCAGGGCCGAAGTGCTGGATCGGCTGTCTTCGGAGCACTACGATCTGTGCGTGGTCGGGGGCGGCGCGGTGGGCGTCGGCGTGGCGCGCGACGCGGCCATGCGGGGCCTCAAGGTGGCCCTGGTCGAGCAGGGGGATTTTGCGTCCGGCACCA
>VGFD01000137.1 GCA_016868975.1 Armatimonadota bacterium
GGCCAACACCTGCTCCGGGGATACGAGTCATCGCAAAATCCAGCCGCCTACACCATCGCCTGCCAGGGGAGCAATCATGCGGGAGCCGGAATTCCACCCAACCTCCCGCAGTTTGCCTCCTCGCAGGGGTTGGTGGGGCCCTGAAGGTAGCGCATCGGAGGTTGTCTTGTCGGGAACAGGCTTCCACATGTCGTTGCAGCCGTGTGTCTGCAAGCTCCTGGGTGTTTGTCGCCATTCGCCTGCAACGACAGAGAGAGGCCGTTATTCGGGTCGGTTTTCTCGCGCGATAATCCAGTCCACCGCCTGGGAGATATCCGCGCACACGTGATCCGGGGCGGCGTTCGCGCGGAGGTCGCTTCCCGCGAAGCCGGTCCGGACCAGCACCGCGGTGAGGCGCGGATCGGCTGATTTTCCAGCCGCGATGTCGGTGGTCATGTCGCCGATCATGTAACTGTCGGCCAGGTCAATTTCCGGCCCGAAGTCGTGCGCCGCCTGGAGCAGCAGACCGGGCTCCGGCTTGCGCGCGCTCACTGCCCCGGGGGGCGGCACGTAATCGCTGCCGTTGGTGGCGAAATACACGGCGTCAAGTCGTCCGCCGGCTTCCTCGACGCGAAGCGCCACGCGCTGCATGATTTCCGCGGCGATTTCTGGAGACAGTTTTTGGCGGCCCACGCACGCCTGGTTGGTGACAATCACCACGCGGGCGTCGGTTTCGTTGGAGAGGCGCGCGATGGCATTTACGGGTTTCCCGGGTGTTGTCTTTTCCTCACGCACGGACAACCGGGAGTAAAGGATCCGGGATGTTAACGGATCGCACGGTAGTAGCGGACGGTGCTGCGCCCCCAGGAGAAGGTGAGCCGCTCCTCGTGCTCGGGCGTCAGCTCCGGACAGGCGTGGCCCACCGTGACCACCCGCGCGCCCGGGGCGAGATCCGCGAAACGCCGCGAGAGAGCCTCCCAGGTGCGCTCGGAGAAATTCGGCCCGTGCACGTAAAGGACGGTCACGCCGCGCAGGTCCATCTCCGCGAAGTCGCCCTGCACGAAGCGCACCCCCTCCACGCCCAGCGCCTCGCCGACGCGCACGTACGTCTCCAGGGCGTCCACGCCGATAGCCTGACATCCGCTCCACAGGCGCGCGAAAAACACCATCTTGCCGCGGCCGCAGCCGGCGTCGAGGAAGACGTCCTCAGGCCGCAGGCCGACCCGTCGGCAGATCGCCTCGGCGGTGTCGAACGGGGTTTCGCCGACCAGGAAGCTGTCGTCGTGGGGATCGTCGTGGCCGGCCCGGCGCCGATCCGCGTGCACGAACAGGGCGGGGACGCGGAGCAGGTACTTCCAGCCGAGTCTCACCGAAAGGCGCGCAAGTCCGCGGACTCCGAGCATGCAGGCGATCTCGCGCAGGGGTGACGCGACGAGCACGTCGAGCGCGTCTCTGACGCTGTGCGGCTCTTCGTAGCTCAGCGTTCGTTCCGGCGGTATACGTACTCGGTCTTGGTGCCGCCCTCGGCCACCCAGCCGCTCGCCTCGCGGCGCAGCGCGAGCAGCACGCGCTCGGCATTGCGCTCGGCCTTCTCCACGTCTTCCGGCGTCGCGTCCTTGTCCACGTCGTAGCGGAACGAGAATTCCACGAGGCCGGGCGTGGGCGCGTTCGCCCAATCACGCCAGTAGGACATGGACGCGTCCGCCTTGACACCTTTGGAGAGCCGCACGCGGCCCATCTTCACGGCGCGCTCGTCGATGTGCAGGTCGTTTACCGGGGAAAGTCTCGCGCTCGCGTCGAGGAGTGGAAACACGCTGGCCGGCGCCGCCTCGTCCTCCAGACGGACCCGCGTGCTCTTGGCCCAGCGGCCCTGCAGCGTGTCGCGCCCGCAGGTCACGTCGCGCTCCACCCGGGTCTCGCCGTCAAACTCGGGCGCGGCGGAGGTGTCGGTGGCGTCGATGACCTCGCGCCGCGGGCCGCGGACCTTGAGGGTCAGCTCGGGCGGCTCGCCGTCCTCCTCGCGTCGGCGGAGCAGCAGGCCGCGATCGAATAGCGCGAAGTCGTCGGTGTCGAGGAAGGTGACGGTGCGGTTGCGCTCGCCCGCGTGTTCCGGCTCCAGCTCGGTGATGCCTGCGTCCTTGCTGGCTTTTTCCACCTTCTTCCAGAAGGCCGCCGCGGCGGCGTCTTCGTCGTCGGCGAAGCGCTCCGGGACAAGCAGCATCTTGAATTCGATGCCGTCCAGCGGGGCTTGCTTGCTGGCCGCGCGGAGGCGCTCAATGCTGGCCGCTTCCGGATCCTCGAGGCTTGGCGCGAAGCCGTCCCCGGCCGTCGGCGGGGATGCGGATCGGCGCACGAGGGGCAGGGCAGGGGACACGCCGAGCGGTCGACACTCCATGACGCCATCCAGGATAGCACACTTGCCGCGCCCGGGGGAAGCGGTTGGATGTTTCCAGATTTCTTCGAGTCCACTGCCGATCACTTTGGTCTTCTTTTGGCGCGATGACGCCCAGGTTGATCGGCAGTGCATCTGGCTGCGGTTACGTTCGCCGGGCGGCGTGCCTGCGTCAATCGGGGCGGCGCGCTGGTGTGGACGTGGAGGGTCCCCGCTGGAGCGCGCCGAATTGAAGGGCGCTCCATGGCCGCCAAGCACACGACGTATTACGACAAGTCTCGCTACCCCCGCATTCACCTGTTCGGCGAGGCCTTTTACGACTCTCGGGGGATGCAGCTGGGCTGGCTCACCCTGGACTCCATCCAGAACATGCGCGGCGCGGTCGTCGGCTGGATGAAGGAAGACATGCTCTATGACCGCTCCGGTTTCGTGGTGGCGCGGCGCGGCCAGACGGTGACCATCAACCGTGGCTTGCCCCTTGGCCGGCCCAATCCGTCCGGTCGCCTGGGAAAGCCGGCGTTCAGTCCCTCCTGGTCCGATGTGGATCCGTCCCAGTTGTTTGAGAGCGACATGATGGACTGAGCCGGTGGATTTCAGCCTTTCGGATCTACTTCGCCGCATGGTGGAGGGCGGCGCGTCCGACCTCCATCTTTCCGCGGGCAGCCAGCCTTCGATTCGGGTCGACGGCCTGCTGGAGCCCATGACCGATCTTCCCGTTCTCAACCAGCAGCGCATGGAATCCCTGCTTTATTCAGTGCTTACGCCGGATCAACTCGACCGCTTGCAGCAAGCGCGCAACCTGGATCTATCGTACTCAGTGCCCGGCAGGTCGCGCTTCCGGGGAAATCTTCTCTGGCAGCGGGGCACGCTGGGCGCGGTATTTCGCGCGATTCCGGCCCGTCCCCTGACCCTGGATGAGCTGGGCATGCCGCCCAACCTGAAGGAAGTCGCCCTCAAGCCGCGCGGGCTGGTGCTGGTGACCGGCCCCACCGGCTCCGGAAAATCCACCACGCTGGCGGCGATGATCGATTTTATCAACGAAAATGTCAAGCACCACATCGTCACCATCGAGGATCCCATCGAATATCTGCACAAAAACAAGAAGTGCATCGTGCGCCAGCGCGAGGTGGGCAGCGACGTGGCGACCTTCGGCGAGGCGCTGAAATACGTGCTGCGCCAGGATCCGGACGTCATTCTGGTGGGCGAGCTGCGCGACCTGGAGACGGTGAGCCTGGCGGTGAGCGCGGCGGAAACCGGCCACCTGGTTTTCGGGACGCTGCACACGCTTTCCGCCGCCACCACGGTGGAGCGCATCATCGACGTTTTTCCGCCGGTCCAGCAGCAACAGATCCGCCTGCAGCTGGCCGGCAATCTGGAGGCGGTGATGTGCCAGACGCTGCTTCCGCTGGCCAGCGGACGGGGAAGGACTCATGCCATGGAAATCATGCTGGGAACGCCGGCGGTGCGCTCGCTGATCCGCGAGGGCACCACGCATCAGCTCATCGGGGTGATTGAAACCAGCGGAAGGGTGGGGATGCAATCCCTCAACCAGTCGCTGGCCCGCCTGGTGCGGGGCGGGGACCGCCGACGAGGCCATCCACCACGCCGCGTCGCCGGACGCGCTGCTTGCCATGTTGAGGACGAAGAAATGACCACGTTTACCGAGCTTGGCCTGCCCGAAGCCCTGGTTGCCGCGCTGGAGTACAGCGCGCCCACCGCGATTCAGGCGGCCGCGATACCGCACCTGCGGGCCGGCAGCGACGTCATCGGGCAGGCCCAGACCGGGACCGGCAAGACCGCTGCCTACGCGCTGCCCATGGTCGAGCGCGTGGCGGGCGGGGGAGTGGCCGGGCTGGTGCTGACCCCCACCCGCGAGCTGGCCACCCAGGTGGCGCGCGCCGTCACCCGCTACGGGAAGGGCCTGGGAGTGCACGCCATCGCGGTGTACGGAGGCCAGTCGTATTCCTACCAGCGCAAGCGCCTCGCGGGCGGTCCCCAGGTGGTGGTGGGCACGCCCGGCCGGACCCTCGATCTTGTGAAGCGCGGCGACCTGGATTTTTCCGGCGTGCGCTGCGTGGTGCTCGACGAGGCGGATGAGATGCTGCGCCTGGGATTTATCGACGACGTCGAGGCGATTCTCGCGCTTACCCCGGGCGAGCGGCAGACCGCGCTGTTTTCCGCCACCATCCCCAACCCGGTGCGACGGCTCGCGGAGCGATACATGCGCGACCCGGTGCCGGTTGAGGACCGCGCCTCGACCCGCACGGTCGAAGGCGTCACGCAGCGCTTCTACGTGGTCTCCGAGCCATCAAAAGTGGCCGCGCTCTCGCGCCTCCTGGAGGTCGAGGAGGTGCGCTCCGCGTTGATTTTCGTGCGCATGCGGGCGCGCGCCGCGGATCTTGCGGACATGCTGATCTCGCGGGGATTTTCCGCGGAGGCGCTGCACGGCGACCTCTCGCAGGACGCTCGGGAAAGCGTGTTGCGCCGTTTTCGCCGCGAGCAGATCAGTTTTCTGGTGGCCACCGACGTGGCCGCGCGCGGCCTGGACATCGGCTCGGTGTCGCACGTCTTCAATTTCGATCTGGCCGAGAAGCCGGAGGACTACGTGCACCGGATCGGGCGGACCGCGCGGGCCGGCAGCGCTGGCGAGGCCATTTCCCTGGTGACTCCGCCCGAATTGCGGCGGGTCGCGGAAATTTCCCAGTACACGCGCAGCCCGTTGCGCCGCGCCGTGCTGCCCACCGTGGCGGAAGTCCATGCGCGGCGCGACTATCGCTTCGCGCAGCGCCTCGAAAAGATCGCCGGGGAAGCGGATCTCCTTGCGGCGCGTGCCTTCGTCGAGGCCCAGGTGGCGGGAGGATGGGACCCCGTGCGACTGGCCGCCGCCGCGGTGCACCTCTCGCGGGCCGCCGAGGCGCACCGCCCGGACGAGGAGGTGCGCGAAGTATTCGAAGCGTCGCGCAAGGCGCCGCGCGGTGAGCGGGACGCGAAAGGCCACGAAGCCGGCATGGTGCGCCTGGTGCTCAGCCTGGGCCGCGCGCACGGCATCAAGGTGGCCGACGTGGTGGCTGGCATCTCGCGCGTGGGCGGCGTGCCGGGCTCCGTGCTGGGCGTCGTCAAGCTGGGACGGTATCGAACCACCGTGGACGTCGCCGAGGGAAGCGTGGCGCAGATCTTGCGCCGCGTGCGCAGCGGATTGAATTTACGCGGCCACGTGGGAAACTTGACGCGCGAGCGTTAATCCCGCTGCGTGATCGCCGTGGGAGAAATGTCCTCGCGCAGCGTGATGCGGAAATCCGTGCCCACTGAGGCAATGCTCCGCACCAGGAAATACGTGCCCGTCGAGTCGCACACTTCGCGGTCGGCGGTCACCCGCACGGCGGGATTTTTCACGTGGATCACCAGGCGCTCCTCGCGCAGCGTGACACATACGATCGATCCGCTCGGGGCGATGGCCACGGCGTTGGCCAGCAGATTTACCACGCGTTCGCGGAGAATATCCGCGGTGCCCACGGTGGGCGCATGCCCCTCGGTGGTCACCTTGAGCGCTACCTTGTGCTGCGCCGCGGCGGGCTGCAACATCGCGGAGGCCTCGCGCACGAGATCGGACACGGTCGGTTCTGCGGCGGTGGCGGGCACGGCCAGCAGCGTGAGGACGGCGATCAGTCCCAGCAGGGTGGTCTTCACCGGGTCAGCCCCCTTTCGGTCTCTGCTCTGAGCATGGTACCGCGCGGGAGACGGCCTACCCATCCCTCTGTAGACGGGTTTTCAAACGTCCGTTCGGACTAGGTCTTTTGAAGGAGTCCAGGGGGCGACTCCCCCCGGACGCTATACTTCAGCGGCCCGGTGCCGGTCGCGACGACGGCGAGCACCGCGTCCCCGGGGACTTCGAACGGCTGGCCGGGATCGACTTTTTGCACGTCCATGCGAGCGTCGTGGAAATGCATCACCTGCACCGATGCGTCGCCTTCGCCGCTAAATTGCAGGCGGGCGGCCGCGGGCAAATCCAGACGGATGTATGCAGCGCCAGTGGGCGCCAGGGTTCCCTCCGCGGAGGGCGACTCCCCGGTCAGCACGTGCGCCTCGCTGGGCGGCGGAATGTCCAGCGACGCATAATGCCGGCCGGGCGCCACGACGTTGCGGCTGTCCGCGTAATTGGCCACCACCCAGTCTTCGAGCACGCTGGTGAAGGTGTGGCCGGTGCCGGTGCGGGCCAGGGTGGCCTCCACCGCGTCGCGCCCGCTGGCCGGGTCGCGCGCCAGGTCGGCGATGAACGGCTTGCCGTAGCGCTCGAGCAGATACGTCCCGAATAAGTAAGCGGCGCCGTAGTCAACGTAGGTGTCGCTCTCCAGGGGCGACGAGGGTCTGCGCTGGTGGCGCGCCACGTGGCCGAAGTCGGTGTGGAAGCCGTTGACGGCCATCGCCGTTTCGCCAAGCATTTCCGTAAGCCAGGGCGAGGATTCTTCTGGATCGCGTCCCCAGGTCAGCAGATGCGCGTATTCGTGGGCCAGCACGCCCTGCATGTAATCCCCGGAAACAGGCGAGCCGGCCGTGTTCAAATAAATGATGTTGCGCTCGTTGGAGTGCTGCTGGTATTTTTCCCAGGCTTCCACCTCCGGTAACTGGTCGAAGGCGTTGAAATATCCGTCGAGGGTGGTTCCCTGGAACGACGCCATCTCACTGAGGAGGATGGTGACCCGCGGATCCGGATCGATGCCGTGAGGAAGATCCCCGAAATACGCGGTGTCGATCTGATGAATTCCCTGCGACGGGTTCACCGAGCCGGCGTTCGAAGCCCGATTGAAGCGATTGGCCAGGACTTCCACGTCGGCGGCCTGCACGGTGCGTCCCCAGGCGGCGTCGTCCACCCAGATCTGCGCGTGGTCTCCCAGGGATCGCAAGGTGGCGGTCACGGCCTTCGCGCCGGGCGGCATCACGGAGAAATCCCAGGTCCAGAAAGTGCGGGTGGCGCCCTCCGCGGGCGGCGGCTCCTCCACGGCCCGAGGGCCCGGCACGAACTCGTCGCGCGGCGCGGCGTCATTGGCCCGCCCGGCGAAGGCGCCGGCCGGCGGGCGGGGCAGCGAGATGGCGGTGGGTCCCTGCACGTGCATTCGGTGAGCAGTGTAGCACGGGAACGCCTCGAAGTGGTTGCCGAAAAGTGAACGGTTGACTCCAGGGCGAAGATGGGCGCATGAAGCGGCTACTTGCTTTCCTTGTCGCGCTCTTGCTGACGGCGCCGGCCGGCGCCGCGCAGGTCACCGTCGCGCAGGAGATTGAGGTCGGTCGAGCCGGCGCGGCGCAGTTCGAGAAGGGCGTGCGACTGCTGGGCGGCGAGCCGCTGGCCCGCATCCAGCGTATCGGACAGCGGGTGGCGGCGGCGACCGGCCGCACGGACCTGCCCTTCACCTTCAAGCTGGTGGACGCGCCGGAGGTGAACGCCATCAGCTTTCCCGGCGGTTTCATCTACGTGTACCGTGGCTTCATGGACGCCAATCCCAGCGACGACGAGCTGGCCGGCACCCTGGGACACGAAGTGGCGCACGTGGTGCAGCGCCACGTCCTGAGATCCCAGTTGATGCTGAACATGCAGCGCCGCGCGTTCGGCCGCAACGACGCCGCCATGCGGATGATGCAGGGCTGACCGCCAGCGGGCTGGGTCGCCAGTTCGAGTTCGAGGCGGATCGCGTGGGCGACGTGCTGGCGTTCAAAGCCGGCTACGATCCGGAGGGACTTTTACGGGTGCTCGTCTACTTGCAGCGCCTGGAGACGGCAAATCGGCGGCTGGTCAGGCGCATGATGTCCACCCATCCACCGGCCATGCAGCGGGTGATGTTCCTGCGGCCGCTGGTGGCGCGGCTCAAGCGGATGCCGCGCGGGCGTCCGGCGACGCCTTCACCGCAAACGGGAGGGTGAAGAGGAAGCGGCTGCCGTTGCCGGGCTGACTGTCCACCCACAACCTTCCGCCCATCAGGTGCACCAGGCGCGAGGCGATGGTGAGCCCCAGCCCGCAACCTTCATACGCGCGGGTGATGGAGGCATCCCCCTGGGAGAAGGCGTCGAAGATGGTCTTCTGCTGCTCGGTGGTGATGCCGATGCCGGTATCCTCGACCTCGAAGCGCAGCACGACCTGCTCGCTGTCGCCAGACTCCACCGACACCTGGAGCTTCACGCGACCCGAGTGGGTGAACTTCACCGCGTTCTCGGTCAGGTGCAGGAGGATGTGGTGAAGGCGCACCGGATCCGCGATCAGGCTGTCGGGGACCGTCTCGTGCACTTCCGCCCCAATCTCCAGGCCCTTGGACTCCGCCTGCGAGCGGCAGGTCTGGAGAACGGATGCGATGAGCGCGCGCACACAAATGCTGGCGGGCTTGAGCTCGATCCGGGCGGACTCGATGGAAGAGAACTCGAGGAGGTCGGTGATGAGCCGCAGCAGGTCGTCGCCCGAGGTCCGCACGGTTTCCAGGTACAGGCGATGGTCGGACGGGATGTCCGAATCCAGAACGAGGTCCGTCATCCCGATGATCCCGTTGAGCGGCGTGCGCAGCTCGTGGGTGACGTTCCTCAGGAAGTCGTTGCGGGCGCGGCTCGCCGTCTCGGCGCGGTCGAGGGCCACTTCGAGCTGACCGGTGCGGTCCGCAAGCTGCGCAATAAGGCGCCTCGCGACCCGCACCGCCTCGGTGTTCTTCTGGCGGAGATAATCGGCGGCCTGGGTGGGCACGACCATGTAGAGGGTGACCAGCGTGAGGAACGCCAGTTTCATCAGCTCCACCGGCCAGTTCAGGGGACGCTGCTCCACCAGCGAGAGCCATCCCAGGAGGCCCGCGTAGCACAGCACGTCCACCAGGGCGAACCAGAGCACCCGGCGGAGGCCGGCGGCGGTCTGGTCGGCGGGCCGCAAGACCAGCAGGAGGAACAGCCAGCTCTGGTCGCCGCCGCTCGCGTAGACGGCCACCGTCCAGGCGATGATGTCGGTGGTCAGGAAAATGGGGCCCAGGATGGGGAATTCCCCGTAGAAGGCGCGTAAGGTCGCCCACGTGATGCCGCAGTACAGCGCGTACCCGAGGGCGAGCCGCCAGAAGAAGGCGTCACCGGCCTGCCCCGGGACGATTCGATCGTGCAGGTACACCGCGACCAGCAAAAGGACAAAGCCAAGCGAGCGGAACGTGGGGAACCAGCCGGTGTTCACCCGGACGTCGCGTTCGTGCTTCTTCTGGCGCGCCACCTCTTCGTCGAGGTAGACGCTCAGGTCTGGATCTTCCGCAGCCGCGTGGTTCAAGCAGCAACCCCTTCCCGGGTCTAGCTAGGCGCCAGCGGAGGCCTCGTGGGTTACGGGGATGTTAACAGATCAGGTACGCCGCGCCTTCGAGCGGCGCTTCGGGGCAGCCAGCGGCGCCTGGGCCGCTCGTCTGAATCGAATTTCACAGTTTTTTCAGGTGTGGATGCTACGCTCCACCAAAGGGTTTATTGGAGGAACGATGATCTACCCGGCTCAAACCTTGATGGGACTTCCCATGGGGAAATCGAGCGGCCCGGCCACGACCGCGAAGACGACGGCCGCCACTGACATTCCCCCCGACTGCGTGGACCTCTCCGAACTGCCGGCCAGCGCGAAGCGCGTGGCGCCAATCCCGGACGCGCGCGCCGCCATGGACGTGCGCCCGCCCGTCGTGGCCCGTCCCCTGCTGATGGTGCACGGGCTTGCCCAGCATGCCGACACCTGGTCGAACATGAAGCTGTTTCTCTGCTCGGACGCGTGCAACCAGTGGGGCGGCGTCTACAGCACGGATCGCGAGGCGGAGTTTCTCAACGGCCTGTCCGCCAAACCCGACGCGAAGATATTTGCCCTCGATCTTTCCGACAACCTGGCCGCGCCCCGCGTGGTGGCCAACGAGGTGCGCCGCGCCGTCGACGCGATCTGCGCGGCCACCGGCGCCACCCAGGTGGACGTGATGACGCACAGCATGGGCTCCCTGGTCACCCGCGAGGCGATTCGCCAGGGCGAGGATCGGATTGCCAACCTCTGCATGATCGCTCCGCCCAACCACGGCTCGTATGAGGCCACGCTGGCTTCCGGGCTGCACGACGGCGGCGTGTACGATCATTATCCGGAGAGCCGCATGGGCGCAATGGACGCGCTGCGCCTGGAGTTCGGCGAGGGTGGTGGAGTGCGCAACCAGTGGCTGCACGATTTGAACGCGGATTTCGCAACCAATCCCCACAAGCCGCGCTCGGTGGTGATCGCCGGGGTGGGAATTCCCACTCCGGATCGCGCGCTGAAATTCGTCACCGCGCAGGGGGACGGCATGGTGGCCGCCCGCCGCGCTCCACTCGACGGCGCGGATTTCTTCCTGGCGGTGCCCAACAAGTTGGCGGCCGGCGATCCGAATTTCCGGGATTTCCAGGAGTTTCGCTACAACCACCTTCAGGTCGTGAGCGAGCCGGAAATCTACCAGCAGGTGAGCAATTTCCTGGTGGGCGGCGGGGCCGCGGCGGCCGGCGCGCCGGCCGTGTCGACTCCGGTCTCGCGCCCGCCGCTGGTGGATTATTTGAACACCGTGCAAGATCGCTCGCGGGATATCCGCAAAGAGGTCGCGGCAAACGAGTTCAACCGCGAGCACTTCAGCCGCTGGACCCGCAACGGGGTGATCATGACCGCGCTGGGCGCGGGCCTGACCGTGGCCGGCATCGGCCTGGGCGGCGTGGCGCCGACCTTGGGGCTGCTCTCGGTGGCTGGCGGCATCGTCAACCTGGGCGCCGGGCTGGTGATCTCGGTGCTCAACAGCCGCCGCCTGGGCCACGAGGTCGCGCGCATGGCGAAGGTCACCGAAGAGGGGATGAACCTGACCGACACGCTGGCCCACCGCGTGCGCGACGAGCTGGCCCGGCCGCCGCAGCCGACGGCAGGCGGCGCT